>JAISDE010000156.1 GCA_031265035.1 Peptococcaceae bacterium
TATACATGGCGCCTGCCGCCAAAAAGAGGGCCAGCTTGGCCAGGGAATGATTGATCATATGCAAAAACGCGCCCCGCAGCGTCAAGGCGCTTTCCCCGCCGGGCAGGCTCAAAAGCCCCGCTCCCATCAGGATAAAACCGATTTGGGAGACGGAGGAATAGGCCAATGCCCGTTTCAGGTCCAAAGCGCCAAGGGCCAATACCGCCCCCAGCGCCGCCGTGACAGCGCCCAAGGCCAGGAGCGGCAGCCCCCAGGCGCTAACGCCGTCAAACACATTTACCGTCAAGGCCAAAACGCCCAAGACACCGCTTTTGGTCAGCGCGCCCGACAGCAGGGCGCTGGCCGGCGCCGGCGCCGCCGGATGAGCCTCCGGTAGCCAGACATGCAGCGGGAACATTCCGGCTTTGGCGCCAAACCCCGCCAGGATCAGCAGCCCCGGCAATAGCAGCCGGCCCCGCTCCGGCATCGCCCCGCACACCACGCGCAATTCGGCGAAGTCCAGCGTGCCGGTAACGCCGCCCAAAAGCTGGATACCCAAAAGCATGGCCAGACCGCAAATCAAGGCCACAAAAAGGTATAAGTAAGCCGCCTCAATGGCCGCCGGATCCTCATTGTGGATCACCATCACAAAAGAGGACAGGGACATTATCTCGAAAAAAATATAGGCTGTGCCCAGATCCGCCGCCAAAAACACGCCGGCCAGAGCGCCCAGGGTAAAGAGGGTGAAGAAATAATAGCGGCCATGATGGCGGTAATGGCGGAAATAGTCCCGGGACATGGTCAGGCTGAGCCACCACATGAAGGCGGCGATAGCGCAATAGACGCCTCCCGGCCCTGCCAGCCGCAGGCTGATCCCCAGGCCGCCCAAATCCCGCCAGGCGAAAACCAAAGCCCCGCTCCGCCGGGCAATATACAGCAGCCTCACCGCCGCCGCCAACTCCGCCAGGGCGGCGCAGACGGCGAAATAATCCCCCGCCCGCCTGTCCCGGCGACCCAGTCCACAGCCTATGCCCGCCGCGGCCATGGGCCACAGGATAAAAAACAGCAGTCCGATATCGCCTGTCATCTGATTCCTCCCCTTATATATGACGATGGGATGCGTGGATTCCGGGATAAACCCGGAATGACTATGGGACGATGGGATACAAAGTATCCGTCAGGCCAGGCCGAGGCTGATTCGGGTCAGCCATTCCAGCAAGGGCCGGCCGCAAAGGCCGAGGATGAGGGTGAGGGCGGCCAAAATTCCCAAAGGCACGGTCATCAGGCCGGGCGGATCCATAATATTCGTCAGGCCGCCGGGCGGCGCGGCGGCGGCGTCCGTCCCAGCGCCACGGCTGTCGCCCGTCCCGCCGCCAGCTGTACCAGCCCCGGCGCTGGCGGCCTCAGTGGCGCCGCCGCCCACCGCGTCCGTCCCGGTGCCAGCAGCGCCCGCCCCGGCGGCCACGGCGCCGCCCACATTGCCTTCGGCGCCGGGAAACCAGGCTAGCCGGAGGATCGGAAGCATGTACGCCGCCGTCAGCAAAATGGATAAACCGACGACCAGGACGCCCAGCAGCGCCAGCGGGCTGCCGCTTTGGGCGGCGGCCCGCAGCAACCGCAGCTTCGCCATAAACCCAATGGTCGGCGGCGCGCCCATCAACGCCAACGCCGCCAGCGCGAAAGCGGCGAAGGTGAGCGGCATTTGCCGCCCCATGCCCGCCAACTCACTGACCTCCAGCCGGCGCGTCATATGCTGTATCGCCCCGCAGCCATAAAAGAGGGTGATCTTGATCAGCCCGTGAGCCACCATATACAGCAGGGCCGCCGCCAAACCCTCCGGCGTCATCAACGTCACGCCAAAAAGCACATAGGAAAGCTGCCCTACCGTGGAGTAAGCCAGGCGGCGCTTGAGCTGCCCGGTATACCAGGCCCTGGCGGAACCCAAAAAAATCGTGATCAGGGTCAGCGCCATCGCCGCCCACTGCGCCCACGTCCCCCAAAGAAAATCAATATTGAAAATATAATAGGTCAACCGCATGAGCGCGAAGGCGCTGGCTTTTACCACCGCCGCCGCGTGGAGCAAGGCCGTCACCGTGGTGGGCGCCACCGTGGCCGCCGGCAGCCAGCCGTGGGCGGGAAACAGGGCCGCCTTGACGCCCAGCCCGGCGAAGGCCAGCACAAACGCCTGGGACAGTACCCCGCCATACTTGGCCCAGACCGCGGCGGAAAATACCCCGCCCAAGCGAAAATCCAGGCTGGCGCCATAGACGGCGATAAATACCAGGCCGATAAAGCCCAGTGCCGCGCCGCCCACCGAGTAAAAAATATATTTTTTGCCGGCGTCGTAGGAAGGCCGGTTCATGTGATGAATCACCAAGGGCAGCGTGACCAGGGTCAACAACTCGTAAAATAAATACATGGTCAGATAATTATCGGCATAAGCTATGGCCAGGATCACGCCCATAGTCATCGTGTAAAAGGCGTAAAACATCGGTTTTTTGGCGCTGCGCCGCATATACTCAAAAGCGTACACCGTCGCCGGCGGCCACAACCCCGCCGCCATAAAGCTGAAAACCTTGCCCAGGCCGTCGAGGCGAAAGGTGATGGACATGGCGCCAAAACGCAAAAGGGTCAGCGCCTCCCCCGGCCCCCAAAAATTCAGGCCGATCACCGTCAGGGAGGTCAGACAGACCACCGTCAGAATATAAATATAGCGGCGCCGCTCGCTGCCAAAAGGTAAGAAAAAGGCGCAGGCGCCAAAAAACAACGGCAAAATCACAGGCGCCGCCAACCAGATTGAGGCTTTCAGCCGTCTCACCTCCCCCGGGATAAATGGGTACAAAAAGGCACAGGTTCTAACCGTCAATCCCCCAGCAAGGCGGCGCTCAAGGCCGCCAAATAATCCAGCAGCCAGCCGGGCGACAGAGCCAGTAGCAGGGACAGCGCCGTCAAAACCACCAGGGGCGCCGTCAGGCGCCAGTCCGACGCCGGGGTGGCCCGCTGCCCGCCAGCCCCAGCAACCGCCGTTCCCTCGCCGGCCTCGCCAGCCCCAGCAACCCCAGCATCCCCGCCAGCCCCGCCGGTCTCGGCAACCCCAGAAGCCTCGCCAACCCCCGTTACCCCAGCGACGTCAAAACTCTCTCTAGTCCCCCCAACCCCGGCGCCGGGAAAAAAAGCGCTGATCACCGGGGGCAACAGATAACCGGCGGTCAATAAGGCGCTGATCAACAGCACCACCGGCCCCAGCCAGGAAAAGATCCCGATATCCGCCGCCAGCGCCCCTTTAATCAAATACCACTTGCTGATAAAGCCCCCCAGCGGCGGCACCCCCGCCAGGGAAAGGGCCGCCAGGGCGAAACAGCCCATCACCGCCGGCATTCGCCTGCCGACGCCCTTTAATTCGCCTACCTCCCGGCAACCGGCCTGACGGATGAGGACACCGACACACAAAAACAAAATCAGCTTGGCAAGGCCATGAAAGATCAATTGGAGGATCGCCCCCGCGAAGCCGGCCGGCTCCAGCAGCGCCAGGCCAAACAACAAATAGGCGATCTGGCTGACGCTGGAATAGGCCAGCCGTTTTTTCAGCAGCGGCTCCCGGAAGGCCAGCATAGAACCCAAGAAAATTGTCGCCAAAATGACGGTCAGCCACAAATACCGCGCCCAGGCCGCCCGCCAATACGCCGGCCCCGCCAAATAATACAATACCCGGATCATCCCCAGCGCGCCGGCCTTGGTCAGCAAGGCGGACAAAACGGCGCTGACGGGCGCCGGCGCCACCGGGTGGGCGACGGGCAGCCAGGCGTGCAAAGGATACATCCCGGCTTTGCAGCCAAAACCAAATAGCAGCAGCAATAGCGCCGCCGTTGTCCGGCCGCCCCCCGCCGACGGTATCTGCCCCGCCCAGGCGCCGCCGGGCGCGAAGGCGGCGATTGGCCCCTCGCCCCAGAGCAAAACCAGCCCCACCAGCACCATCCCGGCGCCCAGGACAGAATAAATCAAAAAGGTCATCCCGCCGTTGATGGCCTCGCTGTCGCCGTTATGACAGATCAGGGGAAAGGCCATAAATGTCAGCCACTCAAAAAACAGGTAAAAAGTAACGATATTGCCCGCCAGGCCCAACCCGGCCAAAACGCCCGCCAAGCCGAGAAAAAAAGCGTAATAGCGGGTTTCCCGCTCATCGGCGGCGATATAGCCATGGGAGAAGAATGTCAGCCCCACCCAAAAAACAGCTGTCAGGGCCAAATAGATCGCCGCCAGGGGATCCAGCCGCAAAAACACCGGCAGATCCTCCGCCAGCCAAAACAAAACGCCCTCACTGCCCGGCCGGCCCCAAATCAGCAGCAGGATCAGCCCGGCATTGATCAAGGCCGTCCCGGCGGTATAGATCCTTTTCCCCGCCCCGGTCAGCCTCAGCCAAGGCAGCAGCAACCCTGCCGCCAGCGGCGTCAGCACGGGCAAAAACAGCAGCGGCCCGCTATTTGACAAACCATTACCTCCTTCTCGCTCTCCTTCTCGCTCTCCTTCTCGCTCTCGTTCTCGCTCTCGTTCCCACTCTCGTTCTCCTTCTCGCTCTCGTTCTCCTTCTCGCTCTCGTTCTCACTCTCATAGGGTCGCCAGGCCCCGCTCAATGGCCGCTATCACCGCCGGATACCGGATGCCCAGGACAAAATTCAGGCCAATCAAAGCGCCCACGGCCAAAATATAACCGCCTTTATTTTTCGCCCTCTCCAGCCTCAGCGCCCCGTCAACCGGATCGCCCATATAAATCGTCACCAGCACCGGCAAATAATACATGGCGTTCAGCACGGCGCTGAGAACCAGCATCAGCAGTGCCGGCAGCATTTTGTCCGGGTCGCCCAGAGAACCCAAAGCGAAATAAAGCTTGGAGACAAAGCCGGAAAATAAAGGAATGCCCACCATGGACAAGGCCCCAACGGCGAAGGCCACCCCTGCCAGCAAGTTGCGCCGGCCGGCGCCCTTCATCGCGAAAATATCCCGCTGGCGGCCGGAAGCCTCCATCAGCCCGTCGGCGGCGCAAAACAGCAGCGGCTTGGTCACCGCGTGAGTCAGGATATGGAAACAGGCCGCCACCGTCCCCGTGAGCGTGCTGAGGCCGATGCCCATAAAAATGTACCCGATCTGGGCTACCGACGAATAGGCCAGCATACGTTTGATATCCCGCTCCCGGATGGCGAGCACGCTGCCCATGAGCATTCCGGCCAGGCCCAGGACAAAGAGCAGATCCGGCGTCCGCAGCCGGTGGACAAACTCCAGGCCAAATACCCGATAAAATATTTTCAACAGCAGCACCACATAGCCTTTCAGCACGATCCCTGACAGGATGGCGCTGGACGCCGTCGTCGCCGAGCCGTGGGCCGAGGGCAGCCAGGTATGAAACGGGAACAAGGCGCTTTTCACCGCCAGGCCCAGGGAGAGCAGCAGAATAATCATCCCCGTTGGCAGGGCGTACTCGCCGCTGGCCGCCAGTTGGGACATCGCCGCCAAAATATTCGGCATTAGCAAATGCCCGGTGATCGCGTAAAGCAGAATCACCCCGATCAGGAAAAGCCCCGAACCCAGCAGGCTCATAAACAAATACCGGATCGTGGCGAGAACGGTTTCCGGCGTGTCCTTGGCCACCACGATGGCGCAGGCCGTCAGCGTATTGATCTCAATAAAAACATAGGCGGTAAACATATCATTGGTATAAATCAGGGCCAGCAGGGAACACAGCAACAAGCTGCATTGGGCATAATACACCCCCAACCGGGCCGGCGCTATATCCTGCCTGATCCGCTCCCGGCCGGCTAAAAGGGAGCAAAGGGCCACCGCCGAGAAAGCGGCCGCCATCAGCGCCTCAAAAACCCCCGCCCGCAGCTCGTTGCCCCAGGGAGCGGGGAAATGGCCCATGGCGAAAGTGAAGCTCTCCCCCGTCCGCCACAAATCAACCAACAGCGCCGCCGACAGGACAGTCACCGCCCCGGCGGTCAAAAGGCACAGCCCCTCCCCCCAGCGCCCCCGACCGGGCAGGGATACCGCGGCGGTCAGCAGCGTCAACAGGATACAAATTAAAGGAATACTGTGAAGCCAAATCAATTAAGTCTTCTCCCCCTCGCGGGATAACAATATCTCGTTTAGATCCAGGCTGCCGTACCGCTCATAGAGCCGCAGCGCCAGAGCCAGGGCAAAGGCTGTGACGCTGACGGAGATCACAATGCCGGTAAGCACCAGGGCGCTGGGGATCGGGTTGATATATTGGGCCGGATCCCCGCCCGGCCCGGTCAAAATCGGCGCCCGCCGGCCGGCGATATAGCCTTTCGCCGCCAGAAACAAAAAGACCGCCGTATCCATAATATTGAAACCAATAATTTTTTTGATCAGGTTTGACTGCAACAACAGCGTGGAGAACCCGACGCTGAAAATCACCACGGCGCCGGCCTCCAAATAATTGCGCAGCAGGTTCTCGCCCATAATTACCGCCTTTCCGCCGCCCGCGGCCAATCCCCCCGCCCAGCGATTCAAGCCGCCGGACAATCGCCCCTGCCGCCGGGGCCGTTACCAACCGCCCCGGTCAAACAGGGCGAAGATGCCATAAACCGCGCAGGCCGTCACGATCCCCACGGCTATATTCAAAGGCCCGATCAGCCCGCCGCTGAAAATGCTGCCCGCCTGCCCCAGGGGAATCGACCCCGGCAAGTGATTGCCGCCGGTAAAAAACACATAACCCTTCGCCAGCCCGTAAAAACACAGGGCGCCCACCAGCAACCGGAAAAATATTCTCTCAGACAAAAAACGCCTGGTTTGCTCCGGGCCAAAGGCCAGGTTATGCAAAATCATCGCCGCCCCGGTCACCGCGCCGCCGGAAAAGCCGCCGCCAGGCGACAAATGCCCGTTTAACACCAGATAAGCGCCAAAGAGCAGCAACCAGGGGATCAACACCCGGGCCGTGATTCGCAGGATCGGGCCTTGATCCGGCTCAAAAGGCTTGCGCTCCGCCATCCGCCGGGCCAGGGCGGCGGGTTCCTCCCGCAGGAGCAAAATCACCGCCGCCAGCGCCGCGAATAGCACCGCGCTCTCCCCCAGCGTATCAAAAGCCCGGTAATCCAGGATCACGGCGGCCACCACATTGGTCGCCCCGGTTTCCTCCAGCCCTTTAGCGATATAGCGCTGGGACACCTCATTTTCCGTCGGCCGATCCGCCTGCCCAAAGCCGGGCAAATAAGAGACCGTCAGTAGTAAAACCGCCGCCAGCGCCCCGCTGACCAAAAGGCCAATGGCGCCATAACCCGCCTGAAACCGACGAAAAATCCCCCGCTCCCCGTCATTCAGGCGGTTCATTTTCTTCTCCTCTCAGCGCCCGAACTCGTTTCAGCGCCAGAAAAAACAAAACGCTGGTGATCCCGGCGCCTACCGCCGCCTCGGTCACCGCCAAATCCGGCGCCTCCAGTAGCGCCCAAAGCAGAGACATTACCAGGGAATAACTCATAAAAATGATAATGGCTGGCAAGAGCCGCCGGGTCAGGGACACAGCCGCGGCGCAGGCGATCAAAAACAGCAGCAGCAAAACCTTAAACAGGGTCATCCTCAATTACCTCATAATTCAGGGTATTATTGGGGTTATTATCTGACGAATCCTTACCCGCCGACTCACCGGCGAGCAGGATCTCTGTCCTGGCGATCAGATGGCTGGCCACCGGATTGGCCGTCCAAAGGAAAACCAGGATCAGGAGCAATTTCGGCGTCGCCGCCGAGGGGCCGGCCCAGACGATCAGCCCCAGCAGAAAAAGTATGCCGCCCAGGGTATCGCATTTCGCCGCCATGTGGACGCGATTCAGCACATAATCCAGCCGGAAAATCCCCAGGGTGGCCACCGCCAGCACAAAAAGGCCGCAGCCGATCAGGAGGGCGGCGATAATCAGCCTAATCATGGGGGTCGGCCCGCCGGCGGTTGTGCGCCGTCATGTACAGCTTGGACAGCACCGCCACCGCCAAAAAACTGACCAAAGCATAAATCAGGCAAACGTCCAGCAGATACCACTCGGCCTGGTAAGCGGCCAGAGCGGCCAGCATCAGGATGAT
>JAISDE010000217.1 GCA_031265035.1 Peptococcaceae bacterium
GGCCTGGCGCTGGCGGCGGCCGGCTGCGGGGGCGCGGCGGCTGGCGCCGGGTCAGGCGCGGACGGCGGGGCCGCGGCGGCCGCCGCGACCGGCGGCCCCGGGCAGCCCGCCGGGAAAACGCTGACCGCCCTGTCCATAGCGGCCTTGCCGGCGAAGACGACCTATCTGATGGGCGAGCCCCTGGATTTGACGGGCTTGCGGGTCAGCGCCGCTTACAGCGACGGCTCCGCCGAGGATACCCTGGCCTATAGCGCGGCGGGGGACACTTTTTCGGCGGGCCGGGGGTCGGTGCTGATCACCGCCGGGGCGGACGCCGGGATAACGGCGGCGTTCCCCATCGAGGTGGAGCGAACGCTGCTGGACACCGGCCTGCCGGTGATCTACATCGATACCCGGGGCGGCCGGGAGATCACATCCAGGGAAGAATATCTCAGCGCCGGCGTTGAGATCCGCTCGGATAATCCCGATCACAGCCTCAAAAGGGCCAACGGCGCGGATCAGATTCGGGGCCGGGGCAATTCCAGCTGGAACAACCCCAAAAAATCCTACCGGCTCAGGTTCGGCGAGAAAATATCGCTGTTTGGCTACCCGCCGGCGAGAAATTGGGTGCTGCTGGCGGAATATCGCAGCCCGACACTCTTGCAAAATGTGATCGCCTTTGAGCTGGGCCATCGTTTCGCGCTGCCTTTCACCAATCATTATGTCCCCGTTGAGGTGGTTATCAATGGGCGATACAACGGTACCTACATACTGACAGAGCATGTGCAAGTGGGCGAGGGCAGGGTGGATATCGACGAGGGGACAGGTTTTTTGGTCGAGATGGATATGTATTATGACGAGGAACCGAAATTCACCACCGAGCTGCTGGAATTGCCCATCATGATCAAGTCGCCGGAAGATCTGGCTGACCCGGCGGGCTATGATTTTATCGCCGAGACCTTCCGGCGGCTGGAGGAAGCCCTGACGGACAGCGCCTTCCCGACCAACGCTTACAAGGATCTGATCGATACGGACAATCTGGCCGACTATTTGCTCATCAACGACATCCTGATGAATTTTGAGCTTCAGGTACCCGCCAGCGTCTACCTGTACAAGGAGGCGGACGGCAAGCTGCGCTTGGGGCCGCTCTGGGATTTCGACTGCGGTTATGGCTACGAGGGGGATAATGTCACTTTTTTCCGGGAATACGAGGGCAGGCTGCCCAACTTTTACCGGCGGGACGGCTATATCGGTCAGGCGTTTTTTCAACGCTTTTTTGACGACCCGTCCTTTGTCGCCCAATACAGGGAGCGCTGGAACGAGAAATATCCCGAATTGCTGGATATCGGCCCTTTTATCGAGACTATGCTTGGGCAGCTGGCGGCCGCCCAGGAATTGAACAACCGGCGCTGGCACTCTGTCGACCTGGCGGCGGAAAACCAACTCCTGCTGACCTGGTGGCGGGACAGGATAGCCTACCTGCATCAGGCGATCAACGAGACATGAAATAAGGCAACAGTGAGACATGAGTTGAGGCATCAGTGGTCATGAGCTGAGGGCATCAATGGGCAGGAGCTGAGGCATCAATGGGCAGGAGCTGAGGCATCAACGAGGCGTAAGATAGGCCGACAACTCCCTCAGCACGTCGTCCAGCTCGATAGGCTTGCCCAGATGGCCGTTCATGCCCGCCTCCCTGGCCCTGTCGATATCCTCTTTAAATACGTTGGCGGTCATGGCGATGATGGGAATGGTCGCGGCGTTGGGGATATCCAGCCCGCGGATAACTCGGGTGGCCTCATAGCCGTCCATGCCGGGCATTTGAATGTCCATGAGGATCAGATCATAAGCGCCGCCTTGCCTGATAAAGGCGTCCACGGCCGCGTGACCGTCGCCCGCGCACTCTATGGTGAGGTTGGTCGGCTCCAGCAGCGCGGTGATGATTTCCCGGTTGATCTCGATATCCTCCGCGATAAGTATGCTTTTGCCCGTAAAATCGTAGTCCCCTTCCGTCGGCGCCGCCTCTCCCTCGCCGGGCGTCTCGCCCTGGGGCAGGCTGATCTCAAAAATAAAGGCTGAGCCTCGGCCGATTTCCGACTTGGCCCAAATATCCCCGCCCATAAGTTGGATAACGCGTTTGCTGATGGACAGCCCCAGGCCCGTCCCGCCGTACCGGCGGGATATGCTGTTGTCGGCCTGCTCAAAAGAGGAAAACAGGCGGCTCATCTGCTCGTCGGTGATGCCGATACCCGTGTCGGAGACAGTGACCCTAAGGTCAAAGACGCCGTCATTTTCCCCCAGCGACTCCGCCAGAAGGCGAATTTCCCCTTCCTCCGGCGTAAATTTCACGGCGTTGGACAAAAGGTTGGTGATCACCTGCGCCAGCCGCTGCCTGTCGCCCCGAAAATACCGGGGCAGGGCGGGATCGACTTCCACCGCGAATTTCTGCCGCTTGCTCTCGATATTGCTGTTGATCACGGTCACAATGCCGTCCATCATTTGAGCGAAATCGAAAGACTCATCAAATAACTCCAGTTTATTGGCCTCAATTTTGGACATGTCCAGAATATCGTTGATCACGCCCAGCAAATGCGAGGACGCCGCCTTGATCTTCTCCATGCCCTCCTTGTGCTTCCTAAGGTCGTCGGAAGCGGTCAAAATGGCGGCGATACCGATGATGGCGTTCATTGGCGTCCGCATCTCATGGCTCATCTGCGCCAGAAAATCGCTCTTGGCCTTGCTGGCGGCGTTGGCTTTGATTTGCTCTCGGTCAAACAGCCCAAAGATCCCCCGGATCACCATGCCGATAAATATACCCGCCACCACAATGGAGATCATATTATCGGCGTAATGCTGAAACGTATTGATCGGCATGACGGTGGCCGGCCAAAAGTAATCGACAAGATAGCACGCTATGATGATGGCGATGTGGATGCCCATGAAGATAAAAAAAGAAATGCCCCTGGAAAGCAGGACGATGAGGATCATGGTCAGCACAAAATAGGCGGCGATCCCGCTCTTGCTGCCGCCGTTGGTCATAAAAATCAGCGGGAAAAGCAAGTCGCAATAGCCGATGATCGTCAGCCAACGCCCATATCTATGCAGATTAAATTTATTGCATAAGATAAATAAAGCGATGGCGGCGATGATCATAGTGATTTTGGCGATCATCAAAAACCGATTGGAGTTCTCGATAATATGCCCCACAGCCGAGGTCAGCAGCGCCAAGGTACCGACAATACAAATCAGGTTCAGGACGCTGGCGTCAAAATCCAGGCGATCGGTGTAGACATATTTATCAAGAAATTGCTGGATACGTTTTTTCATCTGGGCGAGATCCCCCTGTCCAGCTTTCAGTATAACGTTACTGGGCGGAATGTCAACCGGTACTCTTTTCTTGCCAAGCGGATTTTACCAAATGTTACCGGACATTCCCGGATGTTACCGAACATTACCGAACATTACCGGATGTTACCGGCCGCCGGTGTCAGCCGGCCTTGAATTTCTCCCGCTCGGCAAGGGTCAGGCTTCTGCCCGCCAGACGCTCCCGGGCCGCGTCCGCCAACTCCGGCAAAGAGCGTATCCTCGCCCCCCGCAGATGCCCCGCGCCGTCGTCGAGCACGATGATCCCGGCGTCCGCCTCGCCCAGAAATCCGGGCAGCAGGGCTATGGTGGCCAAGGTTTCCCTGTCAAGCAGCAAGGTATAGCGCTCCGCGGATGAGACTATATAGCTGGCGGTGATGAAATCGCCCAGAAGGCCGGTTTCCGCCAGATAGCCGTTTTCCTCAAAGGTACGGACAAGCCGGCCGGCGGGCGTATAGGCTGCCGCGTCGCCGTGCAGCGGTGAGATAAACACGAAGCCGCCGGTAAAATACGCCTCGGCCCGGCCCGGGGCCGCGAAAGCGAAAGCCTCGCTGAGAGCACCGTCCGAAGCGGTGAATACCTTGCCCGCGGCCCCATCGGAAATGGCGAACGCGTAAGCGTTTTCGCCCGTCCTGCCAGCGCCGATAAAGTCGCCCTCTCCTATGGCCTGCCCGTTGAAAAAAGCGCCGCCGTCCCGAAAGGCCAGCAGCCCGCCGCCAACCGGCAGGGCGCTGTCCGCGTCCCGGCCGGCCGCGGCGCTGGCGACGGCCAGCCCCGTCCCGGTATCATACAAGGTGACCGCGCCGCTCTCATCCAAAACGCTGGCGCCGAAATCAGCGTAGACGACGGAGTTGGCGCCGGGCTTTCCCGGCTTATCCAGCAGCAAAGAACCGTCGAGGCCCGAATAAAGTCGCAGCGCGTCCTTGTAAATGACCACTATATTGCCGTTCGTCTTGTCGTATTGCGTATCCAGGACGGATAAGGGCGCCGGGAAAACAGTCTCCGCCAGCGCCGCCCCCCGCAAATCGTAAAGGCGCAGGCCATTATAGGAATAAAACGCCGCCCGATCCGAGGCCGGATGGAGCTTCGCCTCCGAAAACTCGTAGTCATTCCCATAACTCATGAGGTCGGCCCCGCTGAAATCCGCCCGCTTTAATACCCGCACAACCTTGGCGTCATAGCTGCCCGTCAGGGCGAAGCGCTCGCCCAGATCCGCGAAATGGCAAACGTATTCCGAGCCGTAGACGGCGCCGGCGCCTGTGGCGGCGTTGACAAAGCGGTACGGCCCCCCGGTCTCGCAGACGATAAAGGTGTCGCCTCGCTTTCGCAGTGTTTCCGCGGGGCCGCCGGCCGAGAACAGCAGCGTCGCCCCGGGGTCGCCGCCGGCCGCTACCACGTTGACCGCCAGGATCTGATCCTCGAAAGCGATATATAGCCCGTCGTCCGCCGCGCGGGGCACAAAATGGGATGAGTCGGAGGAAAACCGCGCCCGGGTCTCCCCCGTCAGCAGGTCGTGAACGATGTAGGATGAGGCGTAGGGATCCTTTTCCACCACCGCGAAAGCGAGCATATCCTTGTAGAAACCGCCGGCGAAATGGATAGCCCGGGACGCCGGGTAGATCCGGGTTTCCCCGCCGGCGCCGGTACCGGTGCCGGCGTCAGTGTCAGTGTCAGCGTCAGTGTCAGCGTCAGCGTCAGTGTCAGCGTCAGCGGCGGCGTCAGTGTCAGTGTCAGCGTCAGCGTCAGCGGCGGCGTCAGCGGCGGCGTTAGCGCCCGCTCCGATACCCGTATCAAACACGGATAGCGAGCCGTCCGCGAAGCTGACGGCCAATCTGCCGCCGCTCTCGTCCAGGGCGAATATAACGTCCCGGGGATTGAGAAAGCTGTCGTCGGGCGGCACCCGCATGGAGCGGCCGCCAAAATCCAGGCGGCGGACGACCTGCCCGTCCCGATCATAGACGATAGCCCTGGCCTCGGCCCCATAAGCCGCCGCAATCCTGGCCCCATCGCCCGAAACGGCGACGGCGGTGGCCGCCTCGCCCGTCCACAGGGTCTTGGCCCCTTGTATATCGTAAGCCTCAAGCCCGTTCTCCCCCGCGAACAAGACCACATCATCATCAAGAAACGCCGCGTCCGCCAGCGCGGATCGCGCCGCGGGCAGCCTGGCCAAAATCAGGCCGCTCTCCGTCTCAAAGACCGTCACCTCAAAAGGGCACACGGCGATAGCCAGACTCTCGTCCGGCGACAGCGCCACCCGGCTGGGCGCGGCGGGCAGGGAAAGCGCCCGGTGAGGCTTGAAGCCGTCCCGCAAATCATAAACCCCCAAAGCGTCGGCCAGAGCCTTTTGCGCCGCCGGGACAAAAGGCCGCTCCGGCTTGGCCAAATTCTTAGGCAGCGCCTCGACGGCCAACAAAGCGGCCGTATCCGGATCGCCGTCCGCCAACTCCCCTCCGGCGTACTCCGCCAACACATAGGATTGATTCTCTAATTTTTGCCACATTTGACGGTCGATCTGCACGTACTGCCAGGTGGAGAACGCGCCGAAGGACAGCGTAAAAACGAAAGCCGCCCCCACCACCGTCGCTATTTGGCGAACCCGTCTGCGATGGTGCCGCCGGCGCAGGTCGTCGAAAGCGCAGCCCAAGATCGGCGCCAAAAGCCGCAGCTTTTCCTCTTGCAGCAATTTCAGGCTTTGCTTGGGTGTCGCGGCCCGGATATCGGCGGCTAAAGGCTCGACAAAGATGGTCTCGCCGCCGACATCCCGTTCCCGCAAGCCGGGCGGGAACGACTCATCCGGCTCGCCGTCAATGAGCAGCGTGATGATCCTGTCTTTGCCCCGCAGCTGGCCGAAGGCCTCTACCTCTCGCATGACCCACCGGGACTCCTGTGTGCGCCGGGAGCATATAAGCAACAGAAAGGCCGAGTTTTCCAGCGCCTCGTTGATGCTGTCGGAGAGATTGGACGAGGTGGGCAATTCCTCCCGATCCCGGAATATACGGGAAAGCTTTGTCCGACCCAGCTTTTTAGCTATAGCTTGGGGAATCCGATAGGTTTCCAGCATTTTGTGCAATTTTTCCGCGACGACCCCGTCCAGCTCCCCGTGACGATAGCTGATAAAAGCGTCGTATTTCATCCAGCTTCGCTCCCCCCGTCCCCGTCTCAACCGAGGATCGGCACTATTTGACCGCGGATTGACATTACCGGCATTGCCTAATAAAGGATTGGCATTACCTGTATTATACGCCAAAACCGGGACGGCGGCAATGGTCAACCTTTTTCGGATGTGTTTAACCTTTTTTGGATATCCATTAGGATATCCATATTAGAATATCCATATTCATTTTTTTTATGGACATCCTGGCCGTCAGACGCTATAATTCTATATGCGCCAATATTTTTGAGGGGAGAATGATTAATGAAACCAATACATCTACACCGTTGCCTGAGCGTCTTGCTCGGCGTCTTGCTCTGCCTACTGCCGCTGGCCTTAGCCGCCTGCGGCGGCGCCGCGCCTGGCCCGGCGACTGGCGACGGCGCCACCGCCACCGAGCCCGCCGCGACCCCCGATACCGCCGCGACCCCTGATACCCCCAGCGCCGCAGCCACGGCGCCCGCTGACAAGTCTGTTACCGTAGGCCTTACCACCGGCCCTGTGCATACCATACCGGTGGAATACATTGACGATGTCACCACCTGGGTTACCCAAATCTTGTACCTGCCTTTAATGGCTCAGGACGACGACGGTACCTATCAGCCGCAATTGGCGTCGTCCGTGGAGTCGACGGATTACAAAACCTTCACCGTCAGGCTTAACCCGGACGCCGCGTGGACGGACGGCACCCCCGTCACGGCTGACGACGTGGTTTTCACCATGGATGTGATCGCCAATCCCCAAACCAAGTCCGTGCTGGCCTCCTTCATCACCATATTGGAGGGCGTTGATGAGGCGGGCCTGATTGCCGACGGCTCCGGCCATGTGGCGGGCGTCCAAAAGGTGGATGACCGCACCGTGACTTTTACTACCAAAGATATTATGGGCATGGATATTTTCAACGATATTCTCAGCCGCCGGCTCTCGCCCATACCCAAGCACATTTTCGCCGACGCGGCTCTCGACACTATACTGCAAAGCCCGGAGTTTACCCGGCCCACCGTGACCAACGGGCCTTACAAACTGGTATCCTTCGATCGGGGCGCCAGCGCCGAGTTTGTCGCCAATGAGGCATATTTCCTGGGCGCGCCCAAAATAGGCAAACTGAATTTGAAGGTCGTGGAGGGCGCCAATCTCACGGCGGAACTGCAAAGCGGCGCCATCGACATGAACAGCCCTTACGGCAGCATTCCCACCACCGATTATGAGCTGATCAAGAGCCTGGACGGCATCACCGCCGCGGAGGGCAAGATGATCAATATGCGCTACCTCTACATCAACAACGAGGTGGTCGCCGACGCCCGGGTTCGCCAGGCCATGTCCTTAGCCATCGATCGGGAGCAGATCATCGCCAGCTGCTTTCCCGGTTATGGCGAGACCACTGTGATGCCCTTCCCCAACGATTTCCCGTATCTGAATCAAGCGGTGGCCCAGCCCGCGTACGATCCCGACGAGGCGAGACGCCTGGTGGCTGAGGCCGGCTGGGACGGCGGGCAAGCCTTGAGGCTCACTTCCTACAATTTGCCGGAGGTGGCGCAAATTATCGCCCAAAACCTGACGGCGGCGGGCATCCCCACCGAGGTGGATGAGGTGGATTGGGGCACTTTAAGCGACAAATTGTTTTCCGCGCAATATGATCTGGTTTTGATCGGCGATACTTTTACCGTTACCAACACGGTCTCCAATTTGCTGTTCCTTTACGCTGACGGCAGCAACTACAACAATTATCACAATGGGGAACTGGCCGCCCTGGTCAATCAAATCCCGACGCTGACCGGCGAGGCGGAAATCGCGGATAATTACAATAAAATTCAGGAGATGGCGGCGCTGGAGGTTCCCTCCCCCTCTTTGTACTGCACCAGCAGGCTGCTGGCCGCGAGCGATCGCGTGATCAGCGGCGGCCCCAAAACCTTTGGCATGTTCCTGGACGCGCATAATTGGGATGTTCGATGAGACATGGCGGGCCAGAAGGATTACCGGCCGATCCCGGATGATTATCTGCTGACCGTTTCGGGTTTGAGCGTAGGATTTCAGAATGGCTCTCGCTTTTCCGTCGCGGTAGACGATCTTTCCATTGGGCTGGCGGCGGACGAGATCCTGTGCCTGGTGGGCGAATCCGGTTGCGGCAAGAGCGCGACAGCTCTTGCCGTGACCCGCTTACTGGGAAAAAATGGCCGCGTCATCAGCGGGGAGGTCTTGTTTGAGGGGCAAAATTTGACCAGCATGACGGAAAAGGAGTTAAGCGGGATTCGCGGCAGGCAAATCGGCGTTATTTTTCAAAACCCGTCGTCCTCCCTCAATCCGGTGCTGCCTATCGGTGAGCAGGTATCGGAGGCTTTGCGCATCCATTACCGGCTGCCCCGGCGGGAGGCCGGGGCGGCGGCGGCGGAGCTGCTGCGGCAGGTGGGCATACCCTCGCCGGCGGCGGCCCGGCAATACCCCCACGGGTTTTCCGGCGGTATGCGCCAGCGGGCCATGATCGCTATGGCGCTGGCCTGCGGGCCCAAGCTGCTCATCGCGGACGAGCCTACCACCGCCCTGGACGTTACCCTTCAGGCCAGCATTTTGCGTATTTTTCAGACCATTCGCCAAAGCCAGCATACCGCTATCCTGTTTATTACCCATGATCTGGGCGTGGTGGCGGAAATCGCCGACCGCGTGCTGGTGATGTACGCCGGGGAATTGGTGGAGCAGGCCGACGCGTTCAGCCTTTTCGCGCGGCCCAGCCATCCTTACACCCAAATGCTGCTGGCCTGCGCTCCGGGGCGGGCGTATGAGGCAGAACTAAGCGAGGGGCCGCCGTATGAGGCGAGCATGCGCGAGGCGTTGTCGTATGAGGCGCCGCCGCGCGAGGCGTTGCCGCGTGAGGCGTTGCCGCGTGAGGCGTTGCCCAGCGCGACGCCGCCATGCGAGGGGCCGTCGCGCGAGGCGCCGACCCTCGCTCTGGCTGATACCGCGCCGGCGTCTTACGACCGGCTACCGGGCTGCCGTTTTTTCAGCCGCTGCCCCAGGCGGCGAGCGGCGTGTCAAACCACCCACCCAGGCTGGACGGAGCTGGCCCGGGGGCACCTGACCCGTTGCCCTTATAGCGGCGAAGGCAGCCGCGGCAGCGACGACGACGAAAGTGGCGACGAAAGCGGCCGTAGCGGCGAAGGCGGCCGTAGCGGCGGCGACGAAAGTGGCGGCGAAGGCGACCGTAGCGGCCGCTACGACAGCGGCGGCGACGAAAGCGGCCGCGAAAAAGAAGGGGGCGCCTCATGATCACCCCTCCTTTGCTGCGACTGGAGCGAGTCGCCGTATCCTATCCGGCCCGGCAATATCGCGGGGCGGCGGTAAAAGCGGCCCGGGAGGTGAGCCTGTCGCTGGACGAGGGGCAGACCCTGGGGCTGGTGGGCGAGTCCGGCTGCGGCAAATCCACTTTGGCCAAGGCCATCTGCCGTTTGGTTTCCCTGTCCGCCGGGCAAATCTTCTTTCAGGGCGAGGACATCAGCCGGTATAACCGGCGGCAGGAGCGGCTTTTTCGCCAAGCGACCCAGCTGGTTTTACAAGACCCGGACGCCTCACTGAATCCCCGCCGGCGGGTGGGAGAGATTTTACGGGAGCCGCTGCGGGTACATAAAATCGTGCCCCGAGAGCAAGAGGAACAGGAGGTCGATCGCCTGCTGACGCAAATCGGCCTGTCGGCCGACGGCAAAAAGCGCTACCCCTTCGCCTTTTCCGGCGGGCAGCGGCAGCGTATCAGTATCGCGCGGGCCCTATCCGTGCGGCCCCGGCTGCTCATTTGCGACGAGCCTGTCTCATCCCTGGACGCTTTCGTTCAGGCGGGAATTCTGCGGCTGCTCAAGACGCTGCAAGAAGAAAGGGGCTTCGCTGTTTTACTCATCGCCCACGGCCTGAATGTCGTCCGTTATTTGGCGGACAGGCTGGCCGTTATGTACGCGGGCAGAATTATCGAGTACGGCGATACGGAAGATATTTTCCGACAGCCCGGCCACCCCTACACCCGCGCCCTGCTGGACGCCCAACCGGTGTCCTCGCCGGCGCGGCGGCGGGAACGCCCCTTGCTCGCCGTCCCAGGGGAAGACGAGGCAACCGGCGACCGGGGCTGCGCTTTTTTCCCCCGCTGCCCCCAGGCCCGCCCTTTCTGTCAGGAAAATGTCCCGCCCGCCCCAACCGGCACAGAGCGGGCCGTCGCCTGTTTTTACCCCCCTGCCTGAACCCGGCGTTTGGGCCGCGACGCCAACGTTCAGGTGAGCCGCGACGCCAGCGTTCAGGTGGGCCGCGACGCCAGCGTTCAGGTGAGCCGCAACGCCAGCGACCCGCCCAACACCCGCGACCCGCCCGCGACCCGCCCGCGACTCGCCCGCGACTCGCCCGCAACTCGCCCGCAACTCTACATTTTAAGGAAGGCAAAATGAGTCGTTATATAAGGCGCCGTCTTTTAATCTGTATCCCGCTGCTGCTGGGCATCAGCCTGCTTAATTTCATCATTGTCCACCTGGCGCCGGGCGACCCCGCCGATATGCTGATCCGGCCAGGCCTGGCGCCGGAGATGATCGTTTTGCAAAAAGAGGCGATGGGGCTGGGTCAACCCATCTGGGCTCAGTACGGCATTTGGCTGAAAAATATCCTGCTGGGCAACTGGGGCTACTCCTACGCCACCCACCGGCCGGTCATCGCTATGATCGGCGAGAGGGTAGGCCCCACCTTCCTGCTGATGGGCGTAAGCCTGCTATTATCCCTGCTGCTGGCCTTCCCTTGGGGTATTTTAAGCGGCCTGCGGCAAAACAGCCTGGGGGACAGATTATCCGCCGGGGTCTGTTTTACCCTTTTCTCAACGCCCGGTTTTTTTCTGGGCATTAGCCTGATTTATCTTTTCGCGCTGAAAATACCCCTTTTCCCGCCCTCCGGCATGTACACCCTGGGCGGGGAGCGGGGCTTTCTCGATGTGGCCCGTCATCTGGCGCTGCCGGCCGCGGCGCTGGCCCTGCCGGGGGCCGGCGTCTATACCCGTTATGTGAGAAGTTGTACGCTGGAAGTCCTCAGTCAGGATTATCCCCGGGGGGCCAGGGCTAAAGGGGCGCGAACCTTTCGGCTACTCCGGGTACACATGCTACGTAATATGATGATCACCATGGTATCCGTCATCGGCATGGAGATCCCGCCCCTATTTTGCGGCGCGGTGGTCGCCGATCGGGTTTTCGCCTGGCCCGGCATCGGCAAGCTGACCATGGACGCCATCGCGGCCCGGGATTATCCCGTGCTGCTGGGCGTGAATCTCATCGCGGCCATAATCATCCTTTTAGCGAATCTCGGGACGGATCTGCTCTATTGTTGGATTGATCCCCGCATCCGTTACAGCGGGAAGGGTGAGCCGCCATGCTAGGCCCGTTTCGATCAAGGGAGAAAAAAGCGGCCTCGCGGGAGGAAAAAGCGGCTATCCCGGCGGCCCGGCCGCTTGGCAGGCGGGTCGGGAGCCGCCTGCCTCATCTGCCCCGCCTGCCCCGTCTGGCCCGCCGCCCGGCCACCGTCGTCAGCCTGCTATTGCTGTTTTCACTGATTTTTTGCGGGATTTTCGCACCCTGGCTGGCCCCTTACGATCCCTTTCTCATGGGCAAAACCGTGCTGGCCCCGCCCGACGCCGGGCATTGGCTCGGTACCGACCAGCTGGGGCGGGACAATCTAAGCCGCTTGCTTTACGGCGCCAGAATTTCCCTGGCCACCGGCTTTCTCACGGTAGGCATCAGCGCCTTTCTAGGCGTGACCGTCGGCCTGGTCAGCGGCTATTACGGCAAAGCTGTCGACCTGGTACTCATGCGGGTCACAGATATTTTCTTGTCATTTCCCCTGCTGATGCTTATACTGGTGGTGGTCAGTGTCTTGGGGGCCAGCCTGAGAAATATCATCCTGGTTTTGGGCTGCCTGGGCTGGCCCGCTTTGGCCCGCCTGGTTCGCGGCGAGACGCTGGCCGTAAAGCAGCGGGACTATATCCAAATCTGCCGCGTGCTGGGCTTTTCCGGGCCTCGGATCATGCTGGCGCATATTTTGCCCAATATCGCGCGACCGATCCTGGTAGCGGCCACCTTTGCCGTGGCGAAAAATATCCTGCTGGAGTCCGCCCTCAGCTTCTTGGGCGTCGGCGTGCCTCTCCCGGCGCCCAGCTGGGGCAATATGCTGGCCGGCATCCAATCCATCTCGCTGCTGACAAAATATTATTGGCTTTGGCTGGCGCCGGGCCTGGCCATCCTGCTGTGCGCGCTGGCGGTAAATTTCCTGGGCGAGGCGCTGATGGAGGCTTTGGAAGTATAAGAAGTTAAGAAGTATAGTAGGAACTATATAGGGACTATGATAATAGGATAGGTACTATAATAATAGGGGGTGTTTCCTTATGAAAAAGATATCTCTCCAAGAGGCCGCCGCCAGCGACGCCGCCGTCTATTTTTGCGGCAGCGGCGGCGAGCTTTTCGCCGATTTGCCGGAGGGGATTCGGGCGGAGGCGAGACGGCAGGCGCGGGCGGCGGGGGGCGGCGGTAAGGAGCCGCTGGTTTTTCCCGCGCTGGGCCTGCTGCCGGAAAAGGTGGTTTGTTTTTTGCCTCTCGCCGGGGATGAGACGGAGCGGCGGCGCAAATTGCTCCAACAGGCCAAGCAAATTCCCCGTCTTTGCCGCAAACTCGGCTGCCAGACGCTCTCCCTCCGCGCGGACGAGAAAAGTCAGGCTCTGCCGGCGCTCTTGTACCATACCGCCGCCCTGGGGCTGCGGCTGGGCAATTATCTGCCGGCCAAAATAACGGCGGCGCCAAAAACGGAGCTGCCCCTGGAGCTTGCCTGGGCCGGCAGCGACCGGCCGGAGATCGCCGGCGCCATCGACCGGGCGGCGCTGATCGGGCGAATGGTAAACGATATGCGACAGCTGGTAAACCGACCCGCCAACCGGCTGACACCGGCGATACTGGCGGAGGAAGCCGCCCGGCTGGCGTCAGATCACCCCGAGCGCTGCCAAATCCTGCGGGGGGAGCAGCTGGCCCGGGAGGGCTACGGGGCTTTGCTGGCGGTAGGGCAAGGCAGCGCGCAAGAGCCTTGCCTGGTCATTTTGCGCCACCAGGGCGGGACGCCCGCCGACCCCACCCTGGGCCTTGTGGGCAAGGGCATTACCTTCGATTCCGGCGGGCTTTGCCTGAAGCCGGCGGGTGATATGCCGGCCATGGTGTCGGATATGTGCGGGGCGGCGGCGGTATTGGGCGTCTGGCAGACGGCCCAACAGCAAAACCTGCCCCTGAACCTGGTGGCCGTGTTGGCCCTGGCGGAAAACATGCCGGGGGGCGGGGCGTGCAAGCCGGGGGATGTGATCCGCACCGCCAGCGGGCGTACTGTGGAGATTGTGAATACCGACGCGGAAGGGCGGCTGATCCTGGCGGACGGGATTACGGCGGCCATCGCGGCCGGCGCCACGCGTCTGATCGATGTGGCCACCTTGACCGGGGCGGCCCGCCTGGCCCTGGGGCGGGAAGCCACCGCTTGTCTCACCAATAATGAGCCGTTCTTCGCGCTGCTGGAGACCGCCGCCCGGCAGGCGCTGGAAGATGTCTGGCTGATGCCCAGCTATCCGGCTTACGAGGAACAGCTGGAAAGCCAGCTGGCCGACTTGAGAAATCTGGGAGACGGCAAAGGCGCCGGTATGCAAGTCGGCGGCCTGTTCTTGAAACCCTTTACCAACGGTCTGCCCTGGATCCACCTGGATATCGGCGGCAGCGTGGCGCCGGAGCCGGACAGCAAAACCGGCTACACCGTCCCCATGGCCCGGACGCTGGCGGAGTTTTGTTATTTGTGGGCGGAGGAAGGGCATGGATTTTAACTTCCCGGGGCCCATCGAACGCGGCATAGGAGCGGAAAAGGAGCTGATCACGCCGCCGGCCTTTCGGGAAATGGGGATTTATCCCCTGCGTTACGCGGAAATGGATTACGCGATAGCGCCCGTCATCCAGGCGGCCTGGGAGCGTCGGGCTCAAAGCGGCGCCCATCCTTACATGCTTTCCGACGACCAAGAGTATCTTGAGACCGTAAAGAACTGGCTGCTACGCCGGCGCCGCTGGGAAGTGGCGACGGCCTGGATCGCGCCCTGCTACGGTGTCGCCCAAACCGTTATCAGCTGCCTGCGGCTTTTGACCAAGCGGGGCGACGGGGTGATCATCCAGCCGCCAGTCTTTCACAATTACCGCAAATTCATCAGCCTCAATGGGCGGCGGGTGATCGGCAATCCGCTGATTTATCACCCGGGCGGCTATGAGATGGATCTGGCCCTGCTGGAGAGGCAGATGGCGGATCCGGCCAACCGGCTGCTGATCCTTTGCCATCCCCACAACCCGGTCAATCGGGTTTGGCCGTTGGCCGACCTGGAGCAAATCGCCCGCCTTTCCCGACGCTACGCTATGCCGGTGATCAGCGACGAGGTTTTTGCCGAGCAAGCCTTTGATCATCAGCCCGTCCCGTCCTACGGCAGCATTCCGGCGGGGCAGCCCCTCGCCATTGTCTGCGCCTCCCTGGGCAAAGCCTTTAATTTGTGCGGCGGCAAGCACGGCAATACCGTTATACCGGACAAAGCCTTGCGAGAGGCCTTCCTCCGACAGCGGGACGCCGACGGCTATACCAGCATGGATCCTTTCTTTTTTGACGCGGTCAAGGCGGCTTATTCCCCGGCGGGGGAAGCCTGGCTGGACGCCTCCATCGACTATGTGGGGGAAAATGTCCGGGAGCTGCGGGATTTTCTGGCCGCTCGCCTGCCCCGGGTCACTTTTTGCCCGCCCCAGGCCGGGTTTTTCGCCTGGGTGGATTGGCGGGGCCTGGGCCTGGCGGAAGACGAGCTGCATCGGCTTTTGGCGGAGAAGGCTTTGCTGCTCAGCGATATCGGCAGTAAATTTGGCCAAGAGGGCGCGGGCTTCTCCCGGGTGGTTCTGGGCACCCCCCGGCAAAGCCTCCAAACCATTTTGCGGCATTTAGGCGCCGCGGCCCAAGAGTTGGGCTGGATTTGAGCGAAAAAGGAGCGCGGTTCATTATGGGTCAAAATATTATGAGTCAAGACATTATGGAGCAAGATATTATAGGTCAAAACATATCAAAAGAGCTTGTCGCCCAATGGTCGGAGGATTTTCGCCGGCTGACCGGCGGGCGTTCGCCCGTAGGCAACAGCTTGAGCCGAGCCGGGCTGCGAACGGTAGCGATGAATCCCCAGGCGTTCAGGGAAAATCCCCGGGTATTTTCTCAAGAACTGCCCGCCGGCCCGGCTCAGGATCAAAGAAAAAGCGGCCGTTGCTGGATTTTTGCCGGCCTGAATTTTTTACGGCAAAAGGCCGTAGAGAAGCATGGCTTGAAGGATATCGTTTTTTCCGCCTCTTATCTGAGTTTTTGGAGCAATTTGGAAAAAAGCAATTATGTCCTGGAGATCATCTTGGAGACCAGGGACGACGATCTGGAGGATCCGGTGGTGCGCTGGATCCTGGCGAATCCCCTCAATGACGGCGGCCAGTGGGAAATGCTCTGCGATTTGATTGACAAATACGGCGCGGCGCCCGAGAGCGCGATGCCGGAAAATTATCAAAGCGGTGATTCCCGGGATATGACCCGCTGTATCATCACCAAATTGCGGCAATCCGCCTGCCTCTTGCGGCGGCAAAGCCGGCAGGGAGCTTCCCTGGCGGAGCTGCGGCGGCAAAAAGCGGCGTTCCTGCGGGAGATTTACGGGATGCTCTGCTTTTTTCTGGGCGAGCCGCCCCAACAGTTCGACAAGGAGTAGCGGGAC
>JAISDE010000235.1 GCA_031265035.1 Peptococcaceae bacterium
AAATGCGGGGCGCGGCCGGTGCCGGAGGAACAATTGCCGGTGACACTGCCTCTTGATGTGGCGTTTCAGCCCACGGGGGAGTCGCCCCTGAGCCATTGCCCCGACTTTTATGAATGTACCTGCCCGGAATGCGGCGGCCCGGCCCGCCGGGAGACGGACACCATGGATACCTTTGTCTGCTCCTCCTGGTATTTCCTGCGCTTTGGGGATCCCAAAAACCGGCTGGAGGCGTTCAGCCGGGAGAAAACCGATTATTGGATGAGCGTGGATCAGTATATCGGCGGGGTGGAGCACGCCATCCTGCATTTGCTGTACGCCCGCTTTTTCATGAAAACCTTGCGGGATATGGGTTTGGTGAGCCGCGACGAGCCTTTCCAGAACCTGCTGACCCAGGGCATGGTGCTGATGGGGGGCGCCAAAATGTCCAAGTCCAAGGGCAATACCGTGAGTCCGGAGGAAATTATCCGCAAATATGGGGCGGATACCGCTCGGGTATTCATCCTCTTCGCCTCCCCGCCGGAGCGGGATTTGGAGTGGAGTGACGATGGGGTAGAGGGGGCGGCCCGTTTTTTGCAGCGGGTGTGGCGGCTGGTCGCGCTTTCCCTGGCGGACTGCCCCGCTTTGCTGACCGCCGGCCTCCGACCGGCGCCCTCCGCTTTGCCCAAGGCGGAGCGGGAGATCCTGCGGGCGCTCCACGGCGCTATCAAGAAGGTCACCGAGGATATCGACCAACGCTTCAATTTCAACACCGCCATCAGCGCTGTCATGGAGTTGGTAAACGCCCTGTATTTGTACAAGGGCCAGGGAGATATGAACCCGTCGGTGTTGCGGGAATGCCTGGAGGGCATGACACTGCTGATCTCGCCCTTCGCTCCCCATATAGCGGAGGAATTGTGGCGGGCATTGGGACGGGAACGGAGCGTTTGTCAGGCGGCCTGGCCGTCTTATGAGCCGGCGGCTTTGGTCAGGGATGAGATTGAGGTCGTGTTTCAGGTCAACGGCAAGGTGCGGGGCAAGCTGATCGTGCCGGCGGCCATGGCGCCGGAGGAAGTGCAGGCGACGGTGCTGGCGGCGGAGCGGGCCAAAGAGGCCATCGGCGGCAAGACGGTGGTCAAGGTGATCAACGTGCCCGGGAAACTGGTCAATATCGTGGTAAAATGATTTTGCCGCATGATTTTGTCGCGTGACTTTGCCGCGTGATTTTGCCGCGGCGGCGGGATCAAACTGAATCTCGGTGAGATAGCGGGATCAAACTGAATCTCGGTGAGATAGCTGGATCAAACGGAGTTTTCCGGCCCGCCCTGAGCGATCGGCCGCCGGAAGCCGTTGACGGTCATGACGGCGACTAAGGTTCCGGCGTCGTCGGTGACGGCGACCTCATAAAGGACGGTTTGCCGGGTGGCGGAAAGCTCCTTGGCCCTGGCGTAAAGCGCCTGGCCTTTGGGCGGGCGCAGGAAAGATATATTGTTGCTCAGGGAGACGACGACTTTTTCCCGGCTGTTGGAGGCCACCGCGAAGGCGAAGTCCGCCAGAGTGAAAATAGCGCCGCCCTGGGGGTTGCCCAGCGCGTTGGCTAAAAGGGGGGAAAGGGCCATGCGGCAGAGGGCGCCGCCTGGCTCTTTCTCCTCTATAGTGATGCCGCAAGCCTCGGTAGCGAAGCGGTCGGCGGCGAAATACTCCCGGGCTTCTGTCAGATTCATGAGCGTCAAGTCCTTTCATAAATATTTCTAGTGCGCGGATAATGGCGGATAATGATGGTATATTAGGCGGCGATGATGCTTTTTACCGTCTGAATGAAGGCGTCCAGAAGCTTTGAGTAATAGCTGTTCTTCCTGTAAAACAGACAGGTATGCCGGCTGCGGGTTCGCTCCAGACAGAACAGCCGGGTTGTGTAGATGGGGGTTTCCGTCTTTACGTAGGGCAGCAAAGTATACGCCATGCCGGTAACAACCAGGCGGACGCTGGTCTGCCAATTACCCGTCTCCAAAATGATCTTGGGCGCGCAGCCATTCTCGGTCAGCGCCCTGTCCTGCATTTGTCTCATCTGCTGCGTTTTTTTCATCAGAACGAACGGCTCCCCACTCAACTCTCTAAGATTAGCGCAGGGAAACTTCTGGCCGCCCCGCTGGCCGTCGACTATGGGCACGACCCGATCCAAGGGCGCCAGCAATATAAGATCTTCTTCCAAAAGTATGATCCGCTCAAAGCTGGGATGAGAGATGTACCCGCCGCAAATGAGAATATCCAGGGCGCCGTTTAGTAGCATGACCTCCAACGCCTTGCTGCTTTCCTCGGTAAAATTTATCTGGGCGCCGGGATAGCGCTCTAGCATAACGGGCACAATCGAGGGAATAAAAAACGGTGATAATTGCGGGCTGCACCCCACATTGAGCCTGCCGCTCAGGTCGTCCCGCATATCGTCAATCTCTTGCTGAAGCTCATGATAGGTTCCTAAAATCTTGTTGGCCGCCGCGATATATTTTTCTCCCGCGTAGGTCAAAATAATTGGCGTAGTGCCGCGGTCGAATAACTGAGTCCCCAGTTCCCGCTCGACATTGGCCAAAAGGCTGCTCAGGGAGGGCTGACTAATCAAAAGGTTGTTGGCGGCTGTTGTTACGCTGCCCGCTTTAGCGATCTCCAGAATGTAACGCATTTGCCTGATATTCATACCCGGCGCCCTTTCCGCCATAACTATGGCGATAATTATGGCTATAATTGTGGCTATAATTATCACCATACCCATTGCCATTGCCATAATCATAAGGTTTTATCTATGACTCAGATATAATAAATAGTATTTTACATATTATACAACTATAGATATACTGAAGTCAACAAAATAATCTGAGTTCGGAAGCAAAACATCAAGGAGGCGACGGGTATGAAAAAGTGTAAAATACTGATGCCCATTGGCGGCTTGGGGGCCGGCATCAACCAGCAAGCTTTCGACAATGGCATGGCCATGGGGCCGGACGCTATCGCCATTGACGCCGGCTCTACCGATTCCGGCCCCGCTTTTTTGGCCACCGGCATGACCAAGTACGCCCGGGGGATGATCAAGAACGATTTGGCCATCGCGGTGAGAGGGGCGAGGTCGGCCGACATTCCCCTGTTTGTGGGTAGCTGCGGCACCTGCGGCACCGACAACATGGTTGATCTCTACGCCGAGATCGTCAAGGAGGTCTGCGAGGCGGAAGGGCTCAAAGGAAAAATCGCCAAGATCTATTCCCAGCAGACCGCCGATACACTAAAGGCCAAATGGGATGAGGGCAAGATTCACCCGTTGGAGGGCGCGCCGGATATCAGCCGGGCGACCTTTGACGAGTGCGCCAATATCGTCGCGGTGCTGGGCGCCGAGCCGTTTATCGAGGCTTATGTGAATGGCGCCAATATCGTGCTCGCCGGCCGTTCCACCGACACGGCCATCATCGCCGCGCTGCCCCTCCACATGGGCTGCGACCCGGGCGCCGCCTGGCACGGGGCTAAGACCGTGGAGTGCGGCGCCCAATGCGCCGACAAATCAGACGGGATGGGCGTATTCCTGGTGGTTGACGAGGCGGGCTTTGAGGTGCGCCCCCTGCTGCCCGACGCGCGTTGCACACCTTATACGGTCGCGGCCCATCTCCTTTATGAGAACGCGGATCCTTTCCGCATGAGGGAGCCGGCCGGCACCTTATTGACCGGCGACGCCGTATATACCCAGATTGACGATTGTACTACCCGGGTGACCGGCACCAAATTTGAGTACGCCGACCAGTATACAATGAAACTGGAGGGAGCCGCCGCGGTTGGATATCAGAACATCAGCCTGATCGGCGTAACCAACCGCAAAGTGCTGGCTGACCCGGAAAATTGGGTCAGGAACATGAGCGAGTACACCAGGAAGCTGATAGACAAGGCGGGTATCCGGCGGGAAGATTACTCCTTCAATTTCAAGCTATACGGTTATAACGCCGTCATTGAGGGGCCGGTGCCCCAAGGCACCCCGCCCCCCAGAGAGATCGGCGCGCTGCTCACCGTCACCGCCAAAACCCAGGAGCTGGCTACGCAGGTCGCCAAGGTTTTCAACCCGATTTTGCTGCATTTCCCCGCCGACTTCAACGATACGATGCCCAGCTTCGCTTTCCCCTTCTCGCCGGTGGATTGCCCCAGAGGGGCGACCTATGAGTTCAAGCTATACCATGTGATGGATGTGGCTAACCCGATGGAATTGGTTCGGATAGAATATTCCCAGGTTTAGCGAGTTTAGTGGTTTTAGCGAGTATAGCGAGTTTGGTGAGCTTAACAGGCTTAATAAGTTTAATAAAGGGGGAGAATAAGCGATGGTTAAAGTACAGGATATAGCGAAATATGTCCGCTCCAAAAATGCCGGGCCTTTCTGGACCACGCTGGAGATATTCTGCGACAACGAGGGCGCCTACCAAAAAATGAAGAACTCGCCCAATCTGACCAAAGAGAAAGTAGCGCCGCTCTACAACGCGAATCCGGCGAAAATGAAGCGATTCGACATGGACAGCCTTCAGGTGATCAAATAGTCCTACCCCCGGGCCAAACCGTCGGGGGACAAATACGAGAACGACATGCACAGCGGGCAGCAATATATCCGTCTCGCCGAGGTGGAGGTATAAAAAAATATATTGGAGGGGAGCGAGTATGCTGACAAAAGAGGGCCTGGAGGAATTGCGGCAATTTGATACGCCCACGGTTTGGAACGCCCTGGAGGGATACAAGCTGCGACCCAACACTACGGGATTTACCTACCCGGGGCTGTCGCGGCGCACGCCCGAGCGGGCGCCGATGGTCGGTTACGCGGTTACGGCGAAGGTATCCGGCGTCGAGCCGCCCACCGCCGAGCAAAAGGACATGCTGTTCGCTTTTTTTGAGGACGCGCGGCGGCTCGACGTCCCCAGCGTCGCGGTGGTGGAGGATATCGACCAGCGGCCCATCGGCTCTTTCTGGGGTGAGGTGCAAGCGACCACGTTCAAGGCCCTGGGCGCTGTGGGCACCCTCACCCGGGGCGGCGTCCGGGATCTGAGCGAAGTAGGGGCGCTGGGATTCTGCTTTTTCTCCACCGATATCATGGTGGCCCGGGCCGAATCCCATTTGACAGACCATAATTGCGCTGTTGATATCTGCGGCCTAGAGATCAACCCGGGGGACTTGATTCACGCGGACGCGCACGGCGCCGTCGTTATCCCGGCCGCCGCCGCCCCTACGCTGGCCGACGCCTGCCGACGAGTGACCCAAGCGGAGCTTTACGTCCTGGAACCCTGCCGGGAGGCGCTGCGGGCCGGTGAGAAGCCCACCATAGAGCAGTTGAGGCGGTGGCGGGGCGAGATGGCGAAAAACAGATAGATGGCGAAAAACAGATAGATGGCGAAAAACAGATAGATGGCGAAATACAGATAGATGGCGAAAAACAGGCAGTCAACCCGATAGCCCATGCCATATTATACATGTATAATAGAAAAAGGGGGAGAAGCTAATGTACGTTGTTATCGTTGGCGTAATCATGCTTGTGGTATTCATGGCGCTGATCCTCTCCAAAAAAACCAGCCCCTTTACAGCCTTGGTGATCGTCCCTGTCGTGTTTGGCCTGATCGCGGGCTTTGGCACAGATACCTTCAAATACGCCATGCTTGGTATGCTGGATGTGGGAAGTACTGTAGCCATGCTTGTCTTCGCGATCCTATATTTCGGCATTATGCTATGTACCGGTCTCTTTGATCCCCTGGGGAGCGTTGTGCTGCGGTTTATGAAAGGCGACCCCTTGAGGGTGATCCTGGGCACGGCCATCATGTCGGCCCTTGTCTCCCTGGACGGCGACGGCACTACCACCGTTATGATCTGTTGCGCGGCTTTGCTGCCGGTGTATAATAGATTAAAAATCAATCGGGCCTGGCTGGCCATCTTTGTCATAGCGCCCAATGGCATCATAAACCTGCTGCCCTGGGGCGGCCCTACCGCCAGAATGTTGGCGGTGATCACCCTGGATCCGGGCCTGCTATTGGCGAGGCTGATCCCCCTCATGCTGGTGGGCCTGGCCTCCACTTTCGTGATCGCCGGTGTCATTGGGCTGAGTGAGCGCAAGCGATTGGGCATCGTCAATTTGGATTTTCAGGCCGCCAAGGCGGAACTGAGCGCCGAGGACGAGGAGATGCGCCGGCCCAAGATGATTTGGTTCAACCTCATACTCACCTTGCTCTGCATGGTGGCGATCATTGTCGTCGGGATCCCCGGCCCACTGGTCTTCGCGATCACCTCCTGTGTCGCTCTCGCGGTGAACTACCACAACTTAAAGCTGGAGCGCCGCGTTATCGAGTACAACGCGGAAGGCATTATCAATGTAGTGGTAATGATTCTGGGCGCCGGCGTCTTGATGGGTATGCTGAACGAGTCCGGCATGGCCAATGAGATGGCCACCTCGCTCATCGCGGTCATCCCCGAGTCCTCCAGCGGGTTCTTCACCTTTATCATAGCGGTCATCAGCGGTCCCGGCACCTGGATTCTGAATAATGACGCCTTCTACTTCGGCGTGATGCCCGTGCTGGCGGAGACCGCCTCGTCCTACGGGTTCACCGACATGCAGATTGGCATCGCCTCCCTGTTGGGGCAAAACCTGCGGGGCTTCAGCCCGGTGATCCCCTCACTGTATTTCCTGACCTCCTATGTCAAGGTGGAATTCAGCGAGTACCAAAAAAAGATGATCCCGGCGTCCCTCATTCTGTTCGCGATATATTTGATAATGGGGTTCTTTATGGGGGTATATACCCTACCAGTCTAAGGGCTGGCGCGAGTTATCGCCGCGCTGGCCCCAATGAAAAGAAAGGTGATAATGGGATGAGAATCGTGGTTCTGGACGGCTATACCGAAAACCCTGGCGATCTCAGCTGGGCGCCCCTTGAGGCCCTTGGAGAGCTGGTTGTGTATGACCGCACCTCGCTGACGGACATAGACGAGTCCGTGACCCGGATCGGGGACGCGGAAGCGGTTTATACGAACAAGACCCCGATACCCAGGGCGGTATTTGAGCGCTGCCCCAATATTCGCTTCGTTGGGCTTTTGGCCACCGGCTTTAATGTGGTGGACACGGCGGCGGCCAAAGAGAAAAACATCCTTGTCTGCAATGTGCCGGCTTACGGCACCCACGCTGTGGGGCAATTCGCGATCGCGCTGCTGCTGGAGATCTGCCACCATGTGGGGCACCACAGCCACGCTGTCAGCCAGGGGCGGTGGACCCGCTCCCCCGACTTTTGCTTTTGGGATTACCCCCTTATCGAGCTGCTGAACAAAACGATGGGCGTCATAGGTTTTGGGCGAATAGGGCAAGCGACCGGCCGGATCGCGAAGGCGATGGGCATGAGGATTTTGGCTCATGACGCTCACCCCAATGACCCGGGGAGGGACATAGCCGAGTACGTTGACTTGGATACACTTTTCGCCAGCTCGGACGTAATCGCGCTACACTGCCCTCTCTTGCCTGAGACAGAGGGCCTGATCAATAAAAGCAATATCGCTAAAATGCGGGATGGCGCCATTATCATCAACAACAGCAGGGGACAACTGATCGTTGAGGCGGATCTGGCCGCCGCGCTAAACAGCGGCAAAGTTTACGCCGCCGGGCTGGATGTGGTATACAGTGAGCCGATTGTCCCGGACAATCCGCTTTTGACAGCGAAAAATTGCCTGATCACGCCGCATATCAGCTGGGCGGCCAGTGAGAGCCGCGCCCGGCTGCTGGAGGTGGCGGCGGAAAACCTGCGCCTGTTCATCAAGGGCGCGCCCATCAACGTGGTGAATCCCTGAGCGGGGCGTATTTTCAGTTGACTATACAATAGCAGTTTTATCAATAATCAATATCAACTTGTTATTATAAATTATATAACATAAAAAAGACCACCCCCAGGATTGGGGGTAAGAGAGTTGACGGGGCTGTTGAAATATTAAGTATTTCAGCAGCCCCTTTTTTCGCTGCGAAAAAATACGAAAAAAATATGTGTTTTTGCCGCTTGGCCGGCTTTGCAAAGCCGGGGGGAACATGGTATTATTAAAGTCGCGGGAAGGGAGGGCCTTGGCCAAATGACAATTCAATGGTTTCCCGGCCATATGGCGAAAACCCGCCGCTTGATCGCGGACAACCTTGGATTGGTGGATGTGGCTCTGGAGCTTCTGGACGCCCGATTGCCTCAAAGCAGCCGCAATCCGTTGCTGAATGAGTTGTTGGGCGCCAAACCGCGGGTATTGGTACTGGCGAAAGCGGATCTGGCGGAAGAAGATCGCACAAAGGACTGGCTGGCCTATTTTCGGCGGCAGGGCTTGGGCGCTTTGGCCTGCGATCTTAAAGGAGGCAACCCCAAGGGGGAGATCAAGGCGATCTCGGAGGCTTTGCGCCGGCAGGCGGAGGATATTTTGAGCCGCCGGAGTCGCCGTGGGATCACCAATAAGGTAATCCGGGCGATGGTGACCGGGATTCCCAACGCGGGAAAGTCCACCTTGATCAATTTGTGCGCCGGCGGCGGCAGGACAGCGACGGCTGACCGGCCGGGCGTGACTAAAGGGAAACAGTGGATTCGCCTGGGAGCTGATTTGGAAATGTTGGATATGCCGGGGATTTTGTGGCCTGATTTGCGGGATCGGGAAGGGGCCAGAAAACTGGCGGTTACCGGGGCGATTGGCGATAACGCTTATGATACGGAGGAATTGGCGCTGTGGCTGATTCGCTGGCTGCGGCAAAATCGGCCGGGCCGGCTGGCGAGCCGTTACGGCGTGGCGGAGGACGACGCCGGGCTGGTCGTTGACGACGCTGGTCAAAGTGATAGAGAAGCGGCAGGGGAGAAAGGCGGCGCCGGTCAAAGGGAGAGAGATGACGCTGAGCCGGCTGCTGACGGCGCCGGGCTGGCGGGGGAGAGGGACGACGCTGAGCCGGCTACTGACGACGCCGGGCTGGCGGAAAATATCTTGGCGCTGATCGGGCGCCGCCGGGGCTTTTTGCGCAAAGGCGGCCTGGTGGAGACGGGCAAAACGGCGGTTATGCTGTTGGATGAGTTGCGGGGCGGCAAATTGGGCCGCGTTACCTGGGATGATCCGGCGGCGGCGGGAGGCGGCCCATGAGGGCGGTTTTATCTGAGGCGGAGTTTGCGCGGCTGCGGGAGCTGGCGGCCAGGGAAAGTCAATTGCGGGCGGCCGGCTATCAGGCGGTGGCCGGTCTGGATGAGGCCGGCAGGGGGCCGCTGGCGGGCCCGGTAGTGGCGGCGGC
>JAISDE010000243.1 GCA_031265035.1 Peptococcaceae bacterium
TCGGCGGTGATCGGCGCGCCGTCATGCCAGAGCAGATTTTCCCGCAGCGTTACGGTAAGCTCCGTCATATCCTCCGACACCTCGGCCTTTTCCGCCAGATAATAATTGATGCCCTGCCCGGTCACCACATAAAGGGGATCGTAAACGCCGCCCAGCATAATGTCTCCCTCATCCTTGAGTCCTTCCTGAAGATAACTCAAAGAAGCGACATCCCCCGGCATGGGAAAAATAAAACTCGCCGGGCTGGCGGCGCTGTCCTGGGCGCCGCCCTGGCCGCCGCCCTCAACCGGCGGGGCGGCCTCGCCGCCACCGGCCTGACCGCCGCCACCCCCGGCGGCGCCGGTACCCGCACCGGTATTGGACGCCTGGCTGGCGCCGCAGCCCGAGAGCGTCAACCCGCAGATCAACAAGGCCACAAGGGAAAAAAGCAACGTTCTTTTAATCATTTTTCTCACAAATATTCCCCCCTCTTTTTATTTTAAGCGTCAAAAACGCCTAAATTCCCCGACGGCTCGCCCGAGATAAACAAACGCGAATAACCGCCCGGAACTCAAACGCCCTCGCGCCAGGAGAAGGGGGAATCGTCAGGGGCTAAACGCGTAAATGAACTTTTACTGGCAGCGCACGGCTCCCCTCGTCAGCGGCTCAACGACGATAAAATATTCGCTCGGCTCTCATCAGTGGATCACTCCTCGTACATGATTTACGACAGCGCCATCAGTTTATCATAATAAATGGTCTTTGACAACAAGTCGCCGCCGCCCGCCAAGACTGCCTTCCCGGGCTTCCCCGGGTTTTTTCCGCCGCTTTTATTGAGTTTTGCCGCCAATCGCGTTATACTTAATCCTGCGTTCGGGTCAGGCTCTCGCTAATGTTAGCTAGGCGCGATCCCGAAAAGGCGGTACCCTACCAAAAAACAAAGGAGCGGCAGTGATGATTGATTTATCCCTCAACCAAGAAAATCTGGCCCAAAATATCCGTCTGGCCAGAGAACAAAAGGTTATTATTCCTACCTTCGCGCAGATGCGGGATCCTGACACTATTCCCTCCCCCATAAAAGCAGGGCTGAAAAACGTGGGCCTTTGGGATATCGACCCTCTGAATCTTTTCCGGATCACTTGGAAAAACGAGCCTAAAGAAAAGGGCGGCCTCTTTGGCGGGCCGAATTTCATTGAGCTGCCCAAGGCCCTTACCGGCGTGGACGCCCGGATCATCTGCCTGGTGGGCAAATGGTTTCCCACCGGCTGTCACAAGGTCGGCGCCGCTTTCGGCTGCCTGGCGCCCAGGTTGGTCACCGGCCAGTTCAACGCCGGTTATCACAAAGCCGTCTGGCCTTCCACCGGCAACTATTGCCGGGGCGGCGCCTTCAATTCCCGGCTGCTGGCCGTGCCCTCCGTGGCCATCCTGCCGGAGGGCATGAGCAAAGAGCGCTTTGAGTGGCTGAATGAGATCGCCGGCGAGGTGATCGCCACCCCCGGCGGCGAGAGCAACGTCAAGGAAATTTTCGATAAGGCCCGGGAATTGCGAGACACCCGGGAGGATGTGATGGTTTTCAACCAATTCGAGGAAATGGGCAACCATCTTTGGCACTATGAGGTCACCGGCAGCGCCATTCAGGAAGCGTTTCTCCGGATCAAGGGGGAGAAAGGCCGCCTGGCCGCCGCTTGCTTTACCTCCGGCTCCGCCGGTACCCTGGGCTGCGGCGATTTCCTGAAAGAACAGTATCCCGGCCTGAAGCTAGCCGCGGGCGAGGCGGCGGGATGCCCCACATTATTAATCAACGGCTTCGGCGACCACCGTATCGAGGGCATCGGCGACAAGCATGTGCCCTGGATCCACAACGTCAAAAACACGGATTTGGTGATCGCCATCGACGACGACGATTGCCTGCGCCTGCTGCGGCTGTTTAACGAGGCCAGCGGCCGGGAATATCTGATCCGGGAGGCCGGCGCGCCGGCGGCCTGGCTGGACAATTTGCCCCTGTTTGGCATCTCCGGCATCGCCAACCTGCTGTGCGCCATCAAAACCGCCAAATATTACGAGCTGACGGGGGACGATGTGGTGGCCACCGTGCTGACCGACTCGGCGGTAATGTACGGCTCCCGCGTCCGGGAACTGGCGGGGCGGGAAGGCCCTTACAGCCTGCCCCGGGCCGCCGCCGATTTTCACCGCTGCCTCCTGGGCGCCCGAACGGATCAGATGGAGGAATTGACCTACCTTGGCCGGAAACGCCTGCACAATCTGAAATACTATACTTGGGTGGAGCAGCAGGGCAAAAGCGCCAGAGAACTGGACGCCTTGTGGTACGACTACGACGCCGCCTGGGGTTCCGCTCACCGGCAAGCGGAGGCAATCGACGGCCTGATTCAGGAATTCAACCGCCAAACCGGCCTGCTGGCCTAAAACTCAGCCGCGCCCGAATCAGGCCGGCGGCGCCTGTGCCAGCGACGCCCTTGATTATTCATACAAAAATGAGAGATAGGAGACGTTTTCTATGCTTTATGTCCGGGCGGCCACCTGTATACATTGCGGGGCGGAATACCCGCCCCGGCCCGATCTGACCGTCTGCGCCCAATGCGGCGGCGTCCTGGAAATACTCTATGATTATCCCAGGATCGCGGCCGCCCTGAATTCGGCCGTCCTGGCCGAGCGGCGGGAGACGACCATGTGGCGGTACCGGGAATTGCTGCCCATTGAGGCGGACAGCGACACGGCCGGCCTGCGGGTGGGCTGGTCGCCCCTTTATCCCGCTCCCAGGCTGGCCGCCACCCTGGGGCTGGCCGAACTGTATATCAAGGACGACGGCCTGAATCCCACCGCCAGCCTCAAAGACCGGGCTTCCGCCCTGGCCGTGATCAAAGCCGGGGAGGCGGGCGCCGATACAGTAGCCTGTTCCTCCACCGGCAACGCGGCGTCCTCCCTGGCCGGCAGCGCCGCCGCCCGGGGCCTGCGCTCCTATATTTTCATCCCCGCCCGGGCGCCCAAGGGCAAGGTGGCGCAGCTGATGATGTTCGGCGCCAACGTAATCAGCGTCCAGGGCAATTATGAGGACGCCTTCCGCCTCTCCGCCGAGGCCATTGAGCGCTGGGGTTGGTACAACCGCAACGCCGCCATCAACCCTTATCTGTCGGACGGCAAAAAAACCGTCTCCCTGGAAATCGCCGAGCAGCTGGGCTGGCAAGTGCCGGATTACGTGGCCGTGTCTGTGGGCGACGGCTGCACCATCGCCGGGGTCTGGAAGGGTTTTCAGGATCTGTACGAGATCGGCCTGATCCGGCGTCTGCCCCGGCTGATCAGCGTTCAGGCGACCGGCTGCTGCCCCATCAATCAGGCCATCGAGGCTGGCACGGAGGATTTGATCCCCATGGCGGAGGATACCCTGGCCGACAGCATCGCCGTGGGCCGGCCCCGCAATTTTCACAAGGCCGTCCGGGCCGTTCGGGCATCCGGCGGTATCACTGTCAACGTCAGCGATCAGGAGATTTTATCGGCCATGGCCCTGCTGGGCAAAACCTGCGGCGTCTTTGGGGAGCCGGCCGGCGTGACCGGCGCCGCCGGGCTGATCAAGGCCCTGGCGGAGAAAAAAATCCCCGCCGGCGCCACAGCCGTCAGCATCGTCACCGGCAACGGTCTGAAGGATATCGCCAACGCCGTCAACGCCGCGGGCGAGCCTCTATCCCTGCCGCCGGACATAAGCCAACTCTCAGGCATCATTACGAAATAAACTTTACATTTTGCTTGTTCTTTTTCTCTGTCAGTCTGTCAGCTTGCTTAAATCCCCCAACTCCCTGGTCAATTCCACCACCGCCCGTAGCAGCGCCAGGCGGTTGCGCCGGACGGCGGCGTCCTCCGCCATCACCATGACGCCCTCAAAAAAAGCGTTGACAGGATCGGCCAGGCCGGCCAAGGCCCAAATCACGCCTTTCAGCCCCGCCTTTTCCCTGGCGTCGCCGATACCGGCGCGCGCCGCCAACAGCCGGGCATGTAAAACCATCTCGCGTTCTTCCCGCAAGAGGGCCGGGTCAATCCCGCCGCCCTCCTCTTTTTTCGCCAAATTATTGGCCCGGGTAAACACCGCCAGCAACTGCCGAAACCCCTCCTGATCCCGCAGGGCCTTCAGCGCCGCCGCCCTTTCCTCCGCCTGCCGCGGCAGACGCCAGGGCGTTCCCAGCGCGCAATCCACCACATCATAGCGATACCCCGCCTCACTGAGGATATTGCGAACCCGGGCGGCAAAAAACTCCTTGATTTTTTCCAACGCCCTGGCCGCCGCCGCTTCCCCGCCCAAAACAAAAGTATATTGCCCCAGCGCCTGCAGGATCAAATCCTCCAGGGCCAGCGGCAGATCCCTGGCCAGCAGGGTCTGGCAAATACCCGTCGCCGCCCGCCGCAAGGCGTAAGGATCTTGGGAACCGGTAGGCTCGATGCCCACCGCGAAAATGCCGGCGATGGTATCCATCTTGTCCGCCAGCGCCACATAAGCCCCCGCCAGGCTGGCCGCCGGGTCGTCGCCGGCGAAACGGGGCCGGTAATGCTCCAGGATCGCCTGGGCCACCGCCGGCGGCTCACCGCAGGCCAAGGCGTAATACCGGCCCATGATCCCCTGCAGCTCGGCGAACTCAAAAACCATATTGGTCGTCAGATCCGCCTTGGCCAGCCGGGCAGCCCGTAAAGCGACGGCCCGGGTCTCCCCGTCCGCGCCCAGAGCGCCCGCGATCCAGTCCGTCAGGCTCTCCAGCCGGCGAACCTTATCCCCTACCGTGCCCAGCTTCTCCTGAAACACCACTTTATCCAAGGCCGGCAAATAAGCCTCCAGCGGCCGCTTGCGATCCTCGTCCCAAAAAAAGCGGGCATCCGCCAGCCGGGCGGCCAGCACCTTCTCATTGCCTTCCCGCACCAGATCCAGGCTGCGCTCCCCGCCGTCCCGCAAGGTAACAAAACGGTTGAGCAATTTGCCCTCCTGATCCCGAACAGGAAAATACCGCTGATGCTCCCGCATGGGCGTGATCACCACTTCCTCCGGGATCTCCAGGTACGCTTCCTTAAAGCCGCCCATCAGCGCCGTCGGCCATTCCAGCAAATAAGTGACCTCCGCCAGCAATTCCTCATCCGGCGCCACCACCGCCTGATTCTCCCTGGCCACCGCCTCGATCCCCTCCCAAATCAAGGCCCGGCGGCGGGCCGGATCCGGGATCACGCTATGTTTTTCCAAGGCCGCCTCATACTCACCGGCGGCGGCCAAAGCAAAAGGCTCGCCGCTCAAGAAACGGTGTCCCCGGCTTTGCCGGCCCGCCGTTACCCCGGCGACAGTCAGGGGCAGCACCTGATCGTCCAGCAGTGAGACAAGCCAGCGGATCGGCCGGGCAAACCTGAAATCCAAATCTCCCCAACGCATAAATTTGGGGAAACTCAACTCCTGAATCATTCGCGGGATCAATTCCGGCAGCGCCGCCGCCGTCTCCCGGCCCTTGACCAGACGTTGGGCGTACACGTAAATATTGCCGTTTACCTCTTTTTCCACCAATTGGTCTGGGGTCACTCCCTGACCGCCGGCAAAGCCCAGCAAAGCCCTGGTGGGCTGGCCCGCCTGATCATAGGCCGCTTTTTTGGCCGGCCCCCGTACTTCCTCCGTCTGATCCTCGCCCCGCTCCGCCAAATCCTTGAGCAGCAAGGCCAACCGCCGGGGCGTCCCCAGCGTCCTGATCTGGCCGCAGGCGACGCGCTGCCGCGCCAGGGCGTCGGCGATCCCTTCCCGCATCTGGCCCAGCGCCTTCTCTATAAATGAGGCCGGGATTTCCTCCGTCCCGATCTCCAGCAAATAATCAGCCATCAGCGCCCGCCTCCCATCTTTTGACATTCCTCTATCGATCGCCCTTTGTCTATCGATCGCTCTTTTTCCGTCGATCGCCCTTTGTCCATCAATATCCCTTTTTCCGTCGATCGCCCCTCGTCGATCAACCGCCGCCGCTCAGGCTCTCTCACCAACGGGAAGCCCAGCGCCGCCCGCTGCTCCGTGTAGGCCAGGGCGCAAGCCTTGGCCATATTGCGGATCCGGGTAATAAAACCGGTGCGCTCCGTCACGCTGATCGCCCCCCTGGCGTCCAGCAAATTGAAGGTATGAGAGCATTTCAGCACATAATCATAGGCCGGCTGCACCAGTCCCTTCCCCAGCGCCGCCGCCGCCTCCTTCTCATACATATCAAACAGGGTGAACAACATCTCCACATTGGCCACCTCAAAATTATAAGTGGAGTAATCCACCTCGTTTTGGTGGTAAATATCGCCGTAGGTAACCTCATCCACCCAGACAATATCGTAGACGCTCTCCTTTTTCTGAATAAACATGGCCAGCCGCTCAATCCCGTAGGTGATCTCCCCGCTCACCGGCCGGCACTCCAGGCCGCCGCATTGCTGGAAATAAGTAAACTGGGTCACCTCCATGCCGTCCAGCCAGACCTCCCAGCCCAAACCGCCGGCGCCCAGGGAGGGATTTTCCCAATTGTCCTCCACAAAACGGATATCATGATCCTCCGGGCTGATCCCCAACCGCCGCAAGCTGTCGAGATAAATCTCCTGAATATTGTCCGGCGACGGCTTCAGGATCACCTGATACTGAAAATAGTGCTGCAAACGGTTGGGATTTTCCCCATAACGCCCGTCGGCGGGGCGGCGGGACGGCTCCACATAAGCCACATGCCATGGCTCCGGCCCCAACGCCCGCAAAAATGTGGCAGGGTTCATCGTCCCGGCCCCTTTCTCCAAATCGTAAGGCTGGGCGATCACGCAACCCTGGCCGCCCCAAAATTGGTTGAGCGTCATAATGATTTCCTGAAAATTCACCGGTCTCCACGTCCTTTCTCTCCGCCCCGGCCAGGCTCCATCACCTTTTCCCGGCGGCGCGCTTATCTTAGCACAGGCCCGGCGATAATTCAAGTGACAAACTTCGCCCACTGTGACAAACTTCGCCCAGACTTCGCCCACCCCAAATTGCCAAAACGTTTTGCCCCAAATTGCCAAAACGTTTTGCCCCAAATTACTAAAACGTTTTGCCCCAAATTACTAAAACGTTTTGCCCCAAATTACTAAAACGTTTTGCCCCAAATTACTAAAACGTTTTGCCCCAAATTACTAAAACG
>JAISDE010000088.1 GCA_031265035.1 Peptococcaceae bacterium
TGTTTTACGACGATTACGCCCATCACCCCACCGAAATCCGGGCCACGCTGGCAGCGGCGGCCATGGTGGGCGGCCGGCGGCTGATCGCTTTTTTTCAGCCCCACCGTTATACCCGCACCCAACTTTTGGCGGAAATGTTCGGCGGGGCCTTTGACGGCGCCGATCACTTGGTGCTGCTGCCCATATACAGCGCCGGGGAAAATCCCATACCCGGCGTGGACAGCGGCCTGATCGGCGAGGCTGTCTACCGGCGCACCGGCCGGCGGCCGGCCCAGGCCCCGGGGGTTCAGGAGGCGGCGGCCATGGCGGCGGCCGACCTGCGGGCGGGGGATGTGGTACTGACCCTGGGCGCCGGCAATATCCGGCGGCTGGGTGAGCTGCTGCTGCGGGGCGGGGGGTGAGATATGGACTGGGGTGAACTGGAGGCGTGGCTGACAGCCCGGCCAGCCATCCGCTGGCAAGCCCGCGCGCCGCTGGCGGCCTACACCTCTTGGCGTTTGGGCGGCCCGGCCCGGCTACTGATCTGGCCCGACGACCCGGACACTTGCCGGCAACTGGTGGACTATTGCCGGCGGCAAGGCTATCCGGTACTCTTTTTAGGCCGGGGCACCAACCTGCTGGTGGCGGATACGGGAGTGGAGGCCGCGGTGCTGCATACCGGCAGCCTGACAGACGTTGAATGGGACGGCGATACCGTCCGGGCGGCGGCGGGCCTGCCCCTGGCCCGCCTGGCCGAGGCCGCCGGCGAGCGGGGCCTGACGGGGCTGGAATTCGCCGGCGGCATCCCCGGCTCCCTGGGCGGCGCCCTGGTGATGAACGCCGGCGCTTACGGCGGCCAGATGAGCGATCTGACCCGCTCCGTCCGGGCGCTGGATCCGGCGGGTCGCCTCCATGACCTGACCGGCCCGGAGTTGGGCTACGGCTATCGCGCCAGCCGACTGCGGGGGCAGGGCTGGCTGGTATTGTCCGGCAGCCTGACGCTGCGGCCAGGCGACCGGGCTGAGATTCAGGCCCGGACGGCCGCCTATCTGGCCCGGCGGCGGGAAAAACAGCCGCTGGAGCTGCCCAGCGGCGGCAGCGTGTTTCGCAACCCCACCGGCGAGGGGGCAGGACGGTTTATTGAGCGAGCCGGCTTGAAAGGGCGGCGGCTGGGGCAAATGCAGGTTTCCCCCAAGCACGCCAATTTCATTGTCAATTTAGGCGGCGGCACGGCGGCGGCGGCCAAAGCCCTGATCGAGGAAATCCAGGCGGAGGTGGCCCGCCGTTTTCAGGTAGAGTTGGAGCGGGAAGTGGTATTTTGGGGTTTTGACCCATAAAAATGAATGCGATCTGGACAAAGGCGCTGCTTTGCGCTATGATTGTATTATGTATTTTTATGTGCCATGAAATGGCAAGTGCCCGTCAGCCCGCGGGAAAGGACAGTTAAGTTGGCGACCAGGCAGATCAACGCCCGACGGCGGCGGCTCCGGCGGAGCCTGAAAATGACGCTCATTGGCATATTATTTTTGGCTTTCGCGCTGTTCGCCGGCTACGGCGGCAACGCCTTGGCCAATTCCGCCTTCTTTGATCTGCGGGAAATCCGCTTCGAGGGCAGCCAGGCCCTGACCAGAGACGAGCTGCTGGCTTTGTCCGGTTTGCGGATCGGCGCCAATCTCTTGCGGATATCCAAGGATGAGGTGACGGAGCGAATCCTGGCCCATCCTTATATCAAAACGGTGGAGGCCCGCCGGATTTTGCCCGACAAAATCCTGATCGCGGTGACGGAACGCCAGCCGGCGGCGCTGATCAGCTACGGTCAGCGGCATCTGGCCCTGGACGATGAGGGCAGCTGCCTGGCGGAGCTGGACTTGGCGGCCGCCGAGAGTTGGGCGATGCCCAGGATCCGCTGCGGCCCGGCGGCGATTCAGCTGCTGCCGGGGGAAAAGACAGAGGACGAGGGCGTGCTGGCCGCCATCACATTGGTTGGGCGATTGGATCCCTTTTTTCTGGAAAATATCCTGGAAATCGACGCCCCCAGCGCTTGGGAGCTGACAGTGATCCACCTGGACGGCCTGCCCGTGCATTTCGGCCCGCCGGAGAACCTGCCCCAAAAGCTGCAATATTATGAGGATCTCCTGATTAAAAATAAAGACGAGTGCAACGCCAATCTGCTGGAATATGTGGATCTGCGTTACGATACCCAACCGATCATCAAGCGAAAATAAATTTTGCCAAAAGCCGGGAAAAGCGGTATTATAGAAAGAAAAACCGACATTGAGGAAAACCGGCATGGGCGACGGAATAAGGGCAGTTGACGTATATGCCTGAAGGAAGCGAGGGTTTTAGATTGGCCTACGAGTTTGTGAATGTGAGCAACGCCGAGCAGCAAACAATTAAAGTATTCGGTGTGGGCGGCGGTGGCAACAACGCGGTCAACAGGATGATCGACCAGGGGCTGAAGGGTGTGGAGTTCGTGGCGCTGAATACCGACGCCCAGACGCTCAACAAGTCCAAGGCCGACTACCGGGTGCAGCTGGGCGAGAAACTCACCAGAGGTTTGGGCGCCGGCGCCCAGCCAGAACTCGGCGAGAAAGCGGCGGAGGAGTCCCGGGATGAGATAGCCGCCTTGGTGCGGGGCACGGACATGCTGTTTGTGGCCGCCGGCATGGGCGGCGGCACCGGCACCGGCGCGGCGCCCATAGTAGCCCAGATCGCCAGGGATGAGGGCGTGCTTACCGTAGGTATCGTCACCCGGCCCTTCGGGTTTGAGGGCCGCCCGCGGAAACGCCAGGCGGATGAGGGCATAGCTAAATTGCGGGTTCATGTGGATGCCCTGATCACGATACCCAACGACAAATTGCTCCAAATCTCTGATAAACGCATCAAAATGAGCGACGCGTTTTTGCTGGCCGACGAGGTATTGCTGCAAGGGGTGCAGGGTATCACAGACCTGCTGCTCGCGTCGGGCGTGGTAAATATGGACTTCGCCGATGTCAAGACGGTGATGAAGGACGGCGGCGAGGCGCTGATGGGCATTGGCCTGGCCGCGGGCGACGACCGGGCCAGCAAGGCCGCCATAGCCGCCATTTCCAGCCCCTTGCTGGAGACGTCCATCGACGGCGCGAAGCAAGTATTGATCAATGTCACCGGCGACGCCAACTTGACCCTGCAAGAGGTCGATGAGGCCATCAACACGGTCACCAAATCGGTGGATCAGGAGTCGAATATTATTTACGGTCAGGTAATCGACGAGTCTTTGGGCGATCAGATCCGGGTCACGGTGATCGCCACCAAGCTGGGGCCGGCCAAAAACCCGGCCGCCGCCGCCAAGCGGCCCGGCGAGAGGCCACAACCGGCCCAGCGGGGCAACCCCGACGGCAGCAAGACGGTTTTGGATATCCCAAACTTTATCCAGCAAGGCCGAGGCGGCGGCGTCAGCACCCCCTGGACGGACGCCAACGGCAATATCATATCCGAGGAAGTGCCGGATTTTGTGCGCCGGGCCATCGCCAAGGATAAAGACAAGGATAAATATTCCGATTAGGCTTCGTCAAATAACATTCAAATAACATAAGGATGATTTTCTACTTATTCTACTTAGGGCATAAGGATGGTTTTCTATGGAATTCAGGCGCGCCACGTTGAGGGACGCGGAGCAGATATACGAGTTGTCCAATTATTACGCGGAAAAAGGCAAGATGCTGACCCGTTCCCGGCATCAGATCTATGAGAGCGTCCGGGATTTTGAGGTGGCGGCGGATCAGGGCAAGATAGTGGCGGTAGGCGCCTTGCATATCGTCTGGCTGGATTTGGCGGAGGTGCGGACTTTAGCCGTCGCCCCCCAGTACCTGCGGCGGGGCATCGCCCGCCGGATTGTGGAGAATCTTATCGCCGAGGGTCGGTTTTTGGGCGTGAAAAAGTTTTTCGCCCTGACCTATCAGCCGGAGTTTTTCAGCGCCTGCGGCTTCGCGGCGGAGGATAAAAATAATATGCCGCAAAAGGTGTGGATGGACTGCGTCAATTGCCCCAAATTCCCCAACTGCGACGAGATCTGCATGGCTCTGCTGATTTAGCGCTCCGCGCGGAACTAGCGCTCCGCGCGGCGGCATAGGGCGGCGCCTTGGCAGGCTGGATAACAGGAATAAAAAAAGGAGCGGCCCGAGCCGCCCCTTTTTTTATTCCTGTTATCCAGCTTACGCGCCGTCCGCTGTCTGAGCGTCGACTACTGAGCGGCCGAGGCCGAGAAATAGCCGCCCTTCTCCAAGAGCCGGTAGACGATATCGGCTACCTCCGCTCTGGTGGCCTTCCCTTTGGGATCGTACAGATTGCCAGGCTTGGGGCTGATCAGGCCGGCCGTCTGCAGCTTGTAGACCGAGGCGGCGGCGTAGGGGGAAATCTGCCTGTCGTCAGCGAAGAGCGTCTTTACTCTCATATCCGCCAACGGGATATTGAAGGACTCGGCGTAACGGCGGACAAATACCGCCACCTGCTCCCGGCTGATCTCGGTCGACGGCCCAAAGCGATTCGCCGAGATACCGACCACCAGGGATCTGCCAATGGCCCAGGCCAACTTTTTCGCGTACCAGGCGTTGGCCGGAACATCCACGAAGGACGCGGTCGTCCCCGACGACGCGCCGGTAGCGAAAGCGTTGCTCAGGATGACCACAAACTCCGCCCTGGTAACAAAGGAGTTGGGCTTGAAAATGTTGCCGGGGAAGCCGTGGACATAGCCCTTGAAGGCCAGCGCGTTGATCGCGTCTTCCGCCCAGTTCCCCGGGACATCGATAAAGACGGAGGGATAGCTGCCCAGAGCCACCGCCTCGTCCATAATGCTGGTCAAAGGCGGAACGACCGCCGCCGCGCCACCGCCGCCACCATAGCTGATGCCAGGGCCGGTGTAACCGGTGTCGGGATCAGAAGTGCCGGGGATGGTAGGATCCGTATCCGTGGGTTCTTCAGGTTCTTCAGGTTCTTCAGGTTCTTCGGGTTCCTCGGGTTCTTCGGTATCCGGCGCTTCGACAGTCACAGTAAAGATGTGACTGGTGTCCTTCGCTGTTTGATTGCCGGTGGCACTGCTGTCGGAGTTGGTCACGACCACATAATAGTAGTAGATTCCCGCCGCATCTGTCGGTGGTGAGTAGCTGACGCCCTCAGCGTCGGGAATTAGCGTGCCGCTTGTATTATCAGCGATGTCATTGCTATACCACCGATAAGACAGTTCGCCACCTGAACTCACGCTAGCCTCTACAGAGAGTTCTACTGCCCCACCTTGCTTCACTTTTTCTTCTCTCGGGCCTGATGGTGAAGTAATATATGGTGTAGCGGCGTTGGTTTTCGCGTTCACCGTCACTGTCGCGATGTCGCTGGTCGCGGTAGCGGTTTCGCTGCCGGTAGCGTCTTTATAGGTGTTGGTCACGACCACATAATAGTAATACGTTCCTACTATGTCTGTCGGCGGCGAATAGCTGGGCTCCGTAGCGCCACTAATTAGTTCGCCGCCATTTTTGTACCATTTATAAGTAAAACTGTCAGCGCCCAACCCATCGGCAGGCAATTCAGCTGTCACAGTAATAACTGAAGCAGTTTGACCTTCTGTCACTGTCTGCGAGTCTGGCGCTATCAGGGTAATAATTGGTGTAGACGCATGAGTTTTCTCATCCAACTTTATCTCAGCTATGCGGCTTAATTTGCTTACAAATCTCTTTCCGCCAGCTTTATCATTAGTATTGGTGACTTTTACATAATAGTAGTAAGTGCCTGCCTTATCTACTGGCATATAATATACCGCGCCTGTCACGCTGTCCATCAGTTGACCGCTACTATAGTAGCTGTCGTCCTTTCCTTCAGCGCTGTACCATTCGTAAGACAAACTGCCGTTATCCTGTGAGGTAGCGTTTGAATCAACATTATATACATCGCCTAATGCGCCAACGGTATCGGAGTGGTCGCTCGGCCCCAATATAATGGGTTCTTTGGCGTCAATACCCGTCCAACGCGCCTTCAACGTTTTGTCCGCATCTATAGGCGCGCTAAAATCATATTCAGTGTTGATATCATCAAGATACCAATGATCGAACTCGTATCCTTCCCTATTTGGCTCGTCAGGTGCCGCTACTATACCGCCTTTGCCTACAGTCACATTTGTGGCAGCTTCACCATTGGCAGCGTCAAAAGTTACAGTAAAGCTTTCATTTGAGATCACGATGTCTTTGGCGGCCAGCTGCACATCCCATTGATAGGCGTTGTACCTGACCACCGCATAATATTTGAGCTTCGCTCCGAACTTATTTTGCCCGGTGTACTCCGGATTCGCGAGTATCGCACTGCCTCTGATCATGAAATCGGGGACGCCCTCGCCAGGTATTGGTTCAAGCCTGTACTCAAAGGCTACGCCCAGTTGCGTCAGAGCTGCCGCATATTCTGTAGTCAACTGATCGTAATCTGTGCTTAGGCTCTCGCCAAGGTAATATACGAAGTCGCCGTCTTCCTCGATCCAATCCGTGTCATTTTTTCCGATAGTGACATTCTTGCTTGCCTCGACATAATCCAAAATGTCTTTGCCGTTGTTGTAAACGAGACTGTAATCTTCCATAAGTTTATCGAATGTATCTTTCGGTACCAAAGTTACAATTTCTTTTGCCACTGCCTGATAGGCGGACGCCACCAAGAGAGCGCCTCTGGGCATGATTTTAGCTATATCACCGCCGACAAACAGTGAATCAATAACCATTTTCGCCAAGGTTGCTTTGTTCCCCGTATAGCCGAAATATCCGTCCGGGATGGCCTCAGCAACAAAGGCTACGACCTTGTTGTACAATGTTACTCGTGAAATGCCGTAATCTTTTTCAAGACCATCAATTTCATTAAGCAGTTTCCCGACCAGTACCGGCCATTTATTCTCGACGCCAACAGCCAGTTTCTCAGGCTCGGCCGCGGCATAGCCGTACAAATACGTACCCACAAAGTCTTCTATTTGCTCCGGGGCTAAATCGTACAGCAAGTTACCTTTCAGACCGTTGGCCGAGTCGTCATATTCGTCCACAAAGCCAAAGATCAACTTCAGCATCGCCTTGGTGATTCTTATCACTTTTTCGTTTTCACCATCAGCGATAAGGTCGTCAAAAACGCCGCCGCTACTCAACATCGCGGTT
>JAISDE010000128.1 GCA_031265035.1 Peptococcaceae bacterium
TACGAAATAAAGTTGACAAATTTTGCGCCGGAATTTTTTCCTCTGGCAAGGCGGGAATTCGCGGGCGTACCCTCAGCGGTACGCCAAGAATGAGCAACGCCGCCAGAGGGAAAAAGAACCAGCAAAATGTAAAGTTTATTTCGTAACGCTGCCTAACTGGCCGCTTCCGTCTCAGCCGCCTCCGCTTCTTCCGCCAGCGCCGCCGCCGGCTCCGTCGCCGTCAGCAAGGTCAGCGGCGCCCCCTTGGTCACCGCTTCCCTGGTCACCAGGCATTTGCGCACATCCTTGCGGGAAGGCAACTCAAACATCGTATCCCGCATCAAGGACTCCAGGATCGCCCGCAGTCCCCGGGCGCCGGTATCCCGTTTGATGGCCTCATCCGCTATGGCCTCCAGCGCCTCCGGCGTAAACTCCAGCCCCGCGCCGTCCATATCCAGCAAAGCCTGGTATTGGCGCACCAGAGCGTTTTTCGGCTCTGTCAGTATCCGCACCAAGGCCGGCCGATCCAGGGGCGACAACGCCACCGTCACCGGTAGCCGGCCCACAAACTCCGGAATCATGCCAAACTTGATCAAATCCTGGGGCAGCATTTGCTTTAAGCAAGCGCCGATATCCTTTTCCTTTTTCCCCTCTACCTTGGCGCCGAAGCCCATGGCCTTTGTGCCTACGCGGTTGCCGATAATTTTATCGATCCCCTCAAAGGCGCCGCCGCAAATAAATAAGACGTTGGTCGTATCCATCTGCAAAAACTCCTGATGGGGATGCTTTCTCCCACCTTGAGGCGGCACGCTGGCCACCGTGCCCTCCAGAATCTTCAGCAGCGCCTGCTGCACGCCTTCGCCGGACACATCCCTGGTGATGGACGGGTTTTCCGATTTCCGGGTGATTTTGTCAATCTCGTCAATATAAACGATCCCCCGCTCCGCCTTCTCCAAATCATAATCCGCCGCCTGAATCAGCTTCAGCAGAATATTTTCCACATCCTCGCCCACATACCCCGCTTCCGTCAGGGAAGTGGCGTCCGCGATGGCGAAAGGCACGTTGATGATCCGGGCCAGGGTCTGAGCCAGCAGTGTCTTGCCGCTGCCCGTAGGCCCCAGCAGCAGGATATTGCTTTTTTGCAACTCTACCTGCTGCTCCCGCTGCGACCCCTTGCCCATTCGCTCCTGCCGCTGCCTTCTATTGACCTTTTTCGGCCTCTCGCAGCGCTCCAGACGTTTGTAATGATTGTATACCGCCACGGACAGGGCGATCTTGGCGTCCTCCTGATCAATCACATATTGATCCAACAACTCCTTGATCTCCTTAGGCGGCAGCACCTTATGCCAGGACAACTCCTCCGGCGTCGGCTCCTCAAGGGCCGCCCCGATAATTTGATTGCACAGCGCGACACACTCGTCACAGATAAAGACATTAGTGGGGCCGGCCACCAATTTGGCCACAACGTCCTGGCTCTTGCCGCAAAACGAGCACTTGACATTATGCGTTGTGTCATTGTACTTAGTCATAACTCACCTCATTATTTTCCCTTGGTCTCCTGAGGGATCTGGGTCAGGATATCGTCAATCAGGCCATACTCTTTCGCCTCTCCCGGCTCCATAAAGAAATCCCTCTCCACATCCTCCTTGATCCGCTCCAAAGACTGCCCTGTATTGCCGGCCAAAATCTGATTCAGCCGCTCCTTGACTTGCAGCAGCCGTTTGGCCTGGATCTCGATATCCGTCACCTGACCTCTGGCGCCCCCGGTCGGCTGATGGATCATAATCTCGGCGTTGGGCAGGGCAAAACGCTTGCCCTTGGCGCCGGCGGCCAGGAGAAAGGCGCCCATGGACGCCGCCAGCCCGATACAGATCGTGGACACATCGGCCCGGATATACTGCATGGTGTCGTAAATCGCCAGGCCGGCCGTGACAGAGCCGCCGGGACTGTTAATATATAATGAGATGTCTTTATCCGGATCCTCCGCGTAAAGGAACAAAAGCTGCGCCACTATCAGGTTGGCGACCACATCGTCCACTTCCGTGCCCAAAAACACGATCCGATCCTTTAATAACCGGGAATAAATATCGTAAGAGCGCTCTCCCCGGCTGGACTGCTCCACCACTATCGGCACATACGCGTTCATCTTGGGGCTGTCTGTCTCTCGCATCCCTACCCGCCTCCTTTTATTCCGCCGCCGGGGCGAGATCTTCCGCCTCGGCGGGAACCGCCGCCGCTGCCAAATCCGCCGCGATAGCCGCGGCGGCAGCCTCAGCCGAATCAGCCACCTCGGCGGCGGCCTCGAACAGCTCCGCCGTCGCGGCCAAATCAGTCGCCTCGGCATCCGCCGCCGCGACAGCCGCTACAGCATCGGCCGACTCCGTCGCTACGGCCAGCTCCGCCAACCGCTTGATCGTCTTGCTCATCAGCAGGTTCTCCCGTATCGACTTGGCCATTCCCTTGCTCCCGGTATATATTTTTTTGATCGTCTCCACCGTCTGATCGGTCTGGCCCGCCAGACGGGCGTATTCCTCCTCCAGATCCCCGTCGCTGACCGCCAGCCCTTCCGCCTTGGCGACGGCGTACAGCACCAACTCCGTCTTCAACTCATCCTGGGCTCGCTGCCGCATATCGTTCTCCGCGTCCTCAAGCTTGCCGCCGGTGATTTCCAGATATTTATCCAAATCAAGGTTTTGCTGCCGCAGCCGCTGAGAAAACTCCTGCATCAAATGGTCGGCCCGCAAACTGACCATGCCCTCGGGCAAGGCCACTTCCGCTCCCGCCGCCGCGTTTTCCACTACCTTGCTCTCCCAGTCCGCCTGGGATCGCTCCTTGGCCTCCTTGTCCAGTTTCGCCGCCAAATCCGCCCTCAACTCAGCCAGCGTCTCAAATTCCGAGACATCCTTGGCGAACTCGTCGTCCATGTCGGAGAGGAGCTTGCGCTTGACCTCCTTGACCGTCACCGCGAAGACCGCCTCTTTGCCCGCCAAGTCCTCCGGCCGATAATCCTCCGGGAAGACCACGAATACGGGCACCTCATCGCCGGCCTTAGCGTCGATCAACTGATCCTCAAAGCCGGGAATAAAACTGCCGCTGCCCAACTCCAACGAGTAATTCTGCCCGGATCCGCCGTCAAAAGCCTCACCGTCAATCATGCCCAAAAAATCAATAACACAGATATCGCCCACTGTCGCCGGCCCATCCACCGTCTCTATCCGGGCATACCGATCCCGCATGG
>JAISDE010000224.1 GCA_031265035.1 Peptococcaceae bacterium
ATTATCTCGCGCCCCCTATCTCTTTTTTTTTGAGGCATTTGCTTTCCCGGGCGTTGCTGGGCGCCGCGTTGCTGGGCGCCGCGTTGCTGGGCGCCGCGTTACTGGGCGCCGTCGCCGCCGACCGAGGCCGGATCCTCGGCCCCGGCGGCTGAGGCGCCAGCCGCGGCAGCCGCGCCAGTCTCGCCACCCGCGCCCGCCGCGCCTGCCCCCCGCTCCAAATCGCCGGCGCCCGAACCTTCCCCCTCCTCGCCCTTTTCCTTCTCAAAACGGATCAAGCGGGTGATATACACATCCACCGCCGTCACCTCATAGCCGGTGAATTTTGTCACCTGCTCCGTCGTTTCTCGTCGGATCCCGCTGACTACCTTGGGGATCTCGGCGCCATACAGCACCGCGATCCTGATCTCAAAAGCGATCTGATCCCTGGTTTCCTCATCCTGCCGGTCGGGCCATTTTACCGTGATCACCGGCTTGATGTTTTTCTCGCCAAAAAACGGCGCCAGAGGATTTTTCGACTCATAGCTGTAGATCCCCTCAATGTCTTCCAGCGCCAACCGGACGATTTCCTTGAAAACATCCTCATGAATACTGGTACTGCCCATCACCATGTCGCTCTCCCCTTTCTAGTCATTATATTACTCGTCATTGTCTTGCATTACTCGTCTTTGTTTTGCATTACTCGTCTTTGTTTTGCCAAACATTATCTCACCTATATCAAATATAGCCGATTTTCGCCCTAAATGCAATCTCCCCGGGAGAAACGGAAAAAAACACCATCCGGGGTGGACGGTGTTTTTTTCCACTTCATGGTATAGTACTGAACGGTGGGTCAGCGGTGAGTCAGCGCGGAGGGTCAGCGGATCGCCTTGAAAGCCTGCTCCAGGTCGGCGATAATATCGTCGATATGCTCCGTCCCCACCGACAGGCGGATAGTATTGGGCTTGATGCCGGATTCCAGCAGCTCGCTCTCGCTCAACTGGGAATGGGTAGTGGAGGCGGGATGAATCACCAAAGATTTGACATCCGCCACATTCGCCAGCAAGGAAAACAACTCCAGCCGATCGATAAATTTTTTGGCCTTGTCCTGGCCGCCCTTGATCTCAAAAGTGAAAATGGAGCTGCCGCCCTGGGGGAAATACGCCTGGTACAAAGCGTGATCCCGATGCTCCGGCAGCTTGGGATGATTGACCTTCTCCACCTGGGGATGGCCGGCCAGATAGTCCACGACCTTCAGGGCGTTCTCCACATGGCGCTCCACCCGCAGGGAAAGGGTCTCCAGCCCTTGGAGGAAGATAAAGGAATGCACCGGGCTGAGTACCGCGCCCGTATCCCGCAGCAAGGTCGTGCGGATCTTGAGGATATAGGCCAGATTGCCCACCGCCTGGGTAAACACGACGCCGTGGTAACTGGGGTTGGGTTGGGAAAGGCCGGGGAATTTATCGTTGGCCGCCCAATCGAATTTGCCGCTGTCCACGATAACGCCGCCGATGGATGTGCCATGGCCGCCGATAAACTTGGTGGCGGAATGCACTATGATATCGGCGCCGTACTCGATGGGCCGCAGCAGATAGGGTGTGGCGAAGGTGTTGTCCACAATCAGGGGTATGCCGTTTTTGTGGGCGATATCGGCCGTGGCCCGGATATCCACGATGGTGGAATTGGGATTGCCCAGGCTCTCAATGAAAATCGCCTTGGTATTGGGGCGAATGGCCTTGGCGAAATTTTCCGGGTCACCGCCGTCCACAAAGGTCGTGTTGATACCATAATCCGGCAGGGTATGGGAAAACAAATTGTAGGTACCGCCGTAGATGGCGTTGTCGGAGACAATATGGGAGCCGGCGGTGGCGATATTCTCCACCGCGTAAGTGACCGCCGCGGCGCCGGAGGCGGTGGCCAGGCCGGCGGCGCCGCCTTCCAAAGCGGCGATCCGCTGCTCAAAGACATCGGAGGTGGGATTCATCAGGCGGGTATAGATATTGCCCCCCTCCGTCAGGCCAAACCTGCCGGCGGCCTGGGCGGCGTCTTTAAATACATAAGAACTGGTCTGATAGATAGGTACTGCCCTGGCGTCGGTGGTTGGATCCGGCTGCTCCTGCCCCACATGGATCTGCAGCGTCTCAAATTTGTAGTCTTTTTTGGTCATGATCAAATTCCTTCTTTCGTATTTTTGTTCCGTTTTCTCACCCGCCGGACGGCCCGCCGGCCTCATCTGAGAGCGATATTATCATAGGGACGACGAAATGTCAACTATAAAACATCATATTCATATATAAATAATATGCGTTTCTATTTACGGTTTCTATTTACCGCCCCGGGGAAATTTTTCGGGGAAATATTACAATTTAGAAACGTTTCCCCATTTTTTGTTTTTCTCATGCTAAAATTTCAGTATGCTTTTGCCGGCAGTCCAGGTTATTTCCTTTGAGCGCGCATGGAACGGAGCGGATCAATTTGGAAAAAAAGAAGCTTTCACGCGGTATGAGCACATGCTACAGGGCGCTTTGGACATTAGCGTTGACATTGACATTGGCGACATTGGCGTTGACATTGACATTGGCGTTGGCATTGGCGCTGGCGGCGGGCGCGTCGGTCGGCGGGATACCTTTGTTCGACGCCGCTCTCGCGGCCGCCGAGCCGCCCGTCCCCGGCGGAACCATCACGGAGTTTGAGCCAACCGATGAGTACGGCTCCACCAAATACT
>JAISDE010000042.1 GCA_031265035.1 Peptococcaceae bacterium
GGCTGACCTTGGGGCAGTCCCTGATCGCCTGAATCAGGTCGTCGCCAAAATCCCTGGGATGGGAAGTCAGGTAACGAATCCGGGCCAAGCCGGGGATCGCCTGCGCCTGGCGCAGCAACTCCCCAAAGCTGGCGCCGCCGCCGGATTGTTTGCCGTAGGCGTTGACATTCTGCCCCAAATAGAGGATTTCCACGGCCCCTTCCGCCACCCGCCGTCGGCTCTCCGCCAAAACATCAGCCAGCCGGCGGCCGCGCTCCCGGCCCCGCGCGTAAGGCACGACACAATAGGAGCAAAAATTATCGCAGCCAAAAGTGATATTCACCAACGCCCGAAAAGGATAAGGCCGTACCGACGGTAAATTCTCAACGATTTCCGCCGTTTCCTCCCGATCCGCCTGAAAACCCTGCCCCCCCTGAATCCTGGTCAGCATCTCCGGCAGGCGATGTAGCCGGTGGGTGCCCAACACCAGATCTACCTGGGGGCAGCGCCGCCGGATCTGCCGGAGCATATCCGGCTCCTGGGCCATACAGCCGCACAGGCCGATAATCAGCCCAGGACGCTCCTCCTTCAGGCGCCGCAGCGTCCCCAGGTAGCTGAATACCTTTTGCTCCGCCTTTTCCCGGATACTACAGGTATTCAGGAGGATCAAATCAGCCAGCGTCTCGTCTTTGGTCTCCTGGTAACCCATTTGAAGTAGCAGGCCCAAAATCGTTTCCGAGTCCCGCTCATTGGCCTGGCAGCCATAAGTCGCCACGAAAGCCCGCATAAATCCCTCCCAGCCTTGGCGTCAGCCTCTTGCCGATCCTGGCGTCAGCCTCTTGCCGGTTCTGGCGCCAGCCTCTTGCCAGCCCTGGCGCCAGCCTCTTGCCGGTCCTGGCGTCAGTCCAGTCAGCCCGGCTCGCGTCGACGCCGCGTCCCAATTCCCGCCCGGGTTAGTCCAGACCCAGCGGCTTTAATGGGCGAGCGCCAGTCGTCTTATTCCGCAGCTCTTCCGCCAAAGCCGTCACTTTTTTCATCCATTCCGGTATGGGAATAGCCTGGGGGCAATGCCCGGCGCAGACGCCGCAGCCCGCGCAATTGTGAGCCTGCTTTTCCTCCCCCAAAATCCGGTAATCTCCCTGAAAGCCAAAGGCGAACTCATCGATCATATAACGGTTGTAAATCGCGAAAACCTTGGGAATATCCACGCCAGAAGGACAATCCATGCAATAGCGGCAAGCCGTGCAAGGGATGGTAGCGGACTGCCGGTAGGCCGCCAGCGCCTCATCAATTACCAGCCTCTCCCCCTCCGTCAGCGGCCGGAAATCCGACATGGTGCGGACGTTATCCCGCACCTGCTCCAACGTGGTCATCCCACTCAGCACCGTCAGGACATTAGGCAAGGACGCGGCGTAGCGCAACGCCCAGGAGGCGACGCTGACATCGGCGTTCGCTTTTTTGAAAATCTCGGCGCTTTTAGCGCTCAAGGTAGCCAGGGCGCCGCCCCGTACCGGCTCCATGATGATGACGGGCAGCCCGGCTCGGGTCAGGATCTCGTACTGCTCCTTGGCCGCCAGCAACTCCCAATCCAGATAATTCAGCTGGATCTGGGCGAAATCCCAGTCGTAATCCCCGACTATTTTCTCCAATAAGGCCGGCTTGTCGTGAAAAGAGAAACCCAGCCGGCGAATCTTGCCCTCCCGCTGTTTTTCCCGCAACCGCTCGTACACATTATAAGCCGCCACCTTGGGGTAAGTGCCCTCCGCCAGGCTATGCACCAGATAATAATCGAAATACGCCGTTTGGCATTTTTCCAACTGCTCGTTGAGATAACGATCCACGTCGGCGGCGCTTTTCAGCAGCCAGGTTGGCAATTTGCTCGCCAGCTGAAAGCTCTCCCTGGGGTAACGGGACAGCGCCTTGCCGATAAACAGCTCCGACGCGCCGTTATGATAGGGGTAGGCGGTGTCAAAATAAGTGACGCCATGCCCGAGGGCGTAATCGACCATTGCCTGACCTTTTTCCTCGTCGATTTCCTCCGCTTTCTCGCCTTTTTGGGGCAGGCGCATACAGCCAAACCCCAACAGGGAAATGCGTTCTCCTTCTGCCTTGTATTGCCGGATCTCCATCACGCGCCTCGACCTCCTCTGATTTTGCCATGGCAAAAAACACCCCACAATGTCGTGGAGGCCCCTGTTTTGAACCTGCTCGCGCAGGTGGGTGCCCTCCCGTCTGCTTATCGCTCCCGCTCTTGGCAGGCACGCAAGCCACAGACGGAGCTCTAGGCTCCCATAGAAAATATGTTGGCTCAAAACATGTGGCACGGTCACGAACACCGCAGGGTATACCCGCCGCGACAATCTTTAAGAAGATGGTATCACAGCGGCCCGGATAATTCAACCCATCAGCGAAGAATTGTTGAGCGCCGCCGCCCGCCTTGCCCGGGATCGCCCGGCGCCCAGCCCGCGGCCGCTCATAATTTCCTCATGATAGGATAAATGAGCCAATTTTTGCGCCCCCAGCCCCGTCAACTCCGGCCAGTCCGACGGCGCTTCCCGGATCAGATCCCGGCCGGCGGCCCCTAAAATTTTTTCTACCAAAACCCGATTGCCCTGATTTTGTACCCGGTCGGCTCGGCGGCGCAGATAAGCCAGGTACGCCCGGCATTCCCAATACTCGCTCAGGGCGCCGAACAGCCTGGGCCAATGGCGGCCCGGCCCGCCGGCCAGAAAACGCCACAAAATCCCGCCGGTGGCGTAAGCGGCGAAAGCCGGCCCGGCATCGCTTTTTTCCCCGGGACGCTCACCCTGGCCGTCACCCTGGCTCTCAACCAGGCTCTTACCCTGACGCTGGCCCCCGACCAGGCCCTTACCTTGACGCTGGCCATCACCCTGGCTCTCCCCCAAAGCGGGGCGCCAGCCCAAGCGGGAGCATAGGCGCCACTGCGCCGGCCAAAAAGGGTGATCCGGAGAGAGAAAAACGCGCATAACCCACTGTTCCTTTGGGCCGTCCCCATATCCCGGCAGGGCGGCGCTCAATTATTCAACACCACATCGGAGGGCACGGCGAAAATATTCTCGCTGGGCGGGCCGGTCTGAATATTGGACAATTCCAGCCTGTACCAGCCGCCGCTGTCGGAGCCGATATATTTCACCGGCAGGCCCAAAGTCTTGCTGATCCAGATTTTCAGGGCGCCAAACTCGTCCTCCGTCTCCACCACCTGACAGGCCAGGCCGGCGATAGTCTCGCCGCCCACCGCCCGGAAACGGTAAATTTCCTCGTTCAGCAACGCCTCCGTATCGGGCACCAGGCCCATGTCGTCGCCCGCCTCCATCATCCGGTAGCCGATTTTTTCCGGCAGGCTGTAATATATCGTGCTTTTGCCGTCGCTGATGGAAACCGACTGGGAATCCCCCTCCCTCGTCACCATCTTGCTCAGGTTTTCCCGCCGATAAAAATCATAGGAAAACTGACCGCTGCTGGTGCTGAAAACGGCCGAGTAACTGATATCACCCGCCTCCAGCCCTTTGCGCAGCAATTCCCGGATCTCCTGATGCTCCGCCGCCGCCGCTTCCGGATCCAGATCCGGCTCCGGATCGGCGTCCGGATCCGCCGGCTCGCCTCCCGCCGGGCCGCCCGGCGGCGTCTCTCCCAGCGACGGCAAATCGTCGAGAATATCGTCCCCAACCCCGCCAGGCGGCGGCTCAGAGCCACCGCCGCCGCAACCGGCCAGCCCGGCCGGCGCGACGGCGATAAAAAAAATCAAAAACATGGCGATGATCTGTCTCAACAAAAGCGCACCCCTTCATTTCATACCTCCATGATATCACGAAAACCCTTTTTCGCCAATGTTTTTTCGCGCTTCTACCGGCTCTTCTACCGGCACATCTCCCGGCCCATAATTTAGGCGGTAATTTAGGCTATCTTTCGGATATTGCCGCTGGACAAAGCATTTATAATATAGTATAACATAGATATTGTAAAAGATTGCGAAGGAGCGAAGTGCAATGGGCGAGAATGACAGGAATGACAAGGACAAAGGGAGCGGCGAGAAAAAGTATGTGTATTTGTTTGAGGAAGGCCAGGCGGGAATGCGGCTTTTGCTGGGTGGTAAAGGCGCCAACCTGGCTGAGATGACCAACATCGGCCTGCCGGTGCCGACGGGTCTGACCCTGACCACGGAAACCTGCAAGGCCTATTTTCTGGCCGGCAAGACCTTCCCCGGCGGCATGGAGGAACAGCTTTGGGCCAAGCTGGCCCTGGTGGAAAAGAAAATCGGCAAGACCTTTGGCGATCCCAAGGATCCGCTGCTGGTCTCCGTTCGTTCCGGCGCGCCGGTCTCCATGCCGGGCCTGATGGACACCATATTGAATCTAGGCTTAAATGACGAGACCGTTGAGGGTCTGATCGCCGCCACCGGCAATCCCCGTTTCGCCCTGGACAGCTACCGCCGTTTTATCCAACTGTTTGGCGACGTGGTCATGGGCGTGGAGCACCATTACTTCGAGACGGCGTTGAGCGCTCAGAAAAAAGCCCAAGGCGTACGGGAGGACAAAGACCTCAGCGCGGATTCCCTGCGGGCCGTGAGTCAGGCGTACAAGCAACTCATCCACCAGCAGGCCGGGGAGGAATTCCCCCGGACGCCCAAGCGGCAGCTTTTGCGGGCGATTGAGGCGGTATTCGCCTCCTGGTACAATCCCCGGGCGGATGTTTACCGGCAGATCAACAAAATTTCCGAGGACTTGGGCACGGCGGTCAATGTCCAATGCATGGTGTTCGGCAATATGGGCGACGACTCCGGCACCGGCGTGGCCTTTACCCGGGATCCGTCTACCGGCAAGAAAGCGCTCTACGGCGAGTATCTGATGAACGCCCAGGGCGAGGATGTGGTGGCCGGCATCCGTACCCCCCAGCCCATCAGCAAGCTGGCGGCGGAAGCGCCGGAGGTATACGGGCAATTCAAGGAAATCTGCGGTATTCTGGAAAAGCATTATCGGGATATGCAGGATATTGAGTTTACCATCCAAAACCAACGGCTTTATATGCTCCAGACCCGCAACGGCAAGCGGGCGGCGGCGGCGGCTGTGCAGGTGGCGGTGGATATGGTGGGCGAGGGCCTGATTACCAAAAAGGAAGCTATCGGGCGGGTGGCCCCCGCCGACTTGGAGCAGCTGCTACACCGCCGGGTTGACCCGGCTGCCAAATTTGACGCGCTGGCCGTCGGCCTGCCGGCCTCGCCCGGCGCCGCCAGCGGCAAGATCGTTTTTAACGCCGACGACGCCCACGATCGGGGCGGCGAGGGGGAAAAGGTAATCCTGGTGCGGCCGGAGACCACGCCCGACGATATTCACGGGATCGTGAAGGCGGAGGGCATCCTGACCAGCCGGGGCGGGATGACCAGTCACGCCGCCGTGGTGGCCCGGGGTATGGGCAAGTGCTGCGTCTGCGGCTGCGACGCCCTGCAAATCGACACGGCCAACAAGACCGTGACCGTCAACAACCTGGTGCTGCGGGAGAACGATCTGATTTCCCTGGACGGCAGCACCGGCAGGGTGATCCTGGGCGAGATTCCCCTGGTCGATCCGGAGATGAGCGAGGCTTTTCGGACTTTCCTCCAATGGGCCGACGAGCTTAGAACCATGGGTGTGTACACCAACGCCGACACGCCCGCCGACGCCGTCAAGGCGCGGGAGTTGGGCGCCGAGGGCATCGGCCTTTGCCGCACAGAACACATGTTCATGGAGCAGGAGCGCCTGCCGGTAATGCGGCAAATGATTTTGGCGGATAGCCTGGAGCGGCGCGAGGCGGCGCTGGATCAGCTCTTGCCCTTTCAGGAAAATGATTTCTACGGCATCCTGAAAGCCATGGACGGCCTGAGCGTTACCATTCGGTTATTGGATCCCCCCCTCCACGAGTTTCTGCCGGACAGCGAGCAATTGGCCCTGGCGATCCAGCGGCGCAAGCTGATAGCGGAGCTGGGGCGGCCCGAGGCCGCCAAAACGGCGGAAACAAAGGAAACGGAGGCCCTAACCCTGCCGGAGTTGGAGGCGCTGTTAATTAAGGTGCGCGCCCTGCGGGAGGCCAACCCTATGCTGGGTACCCGGGGCTGCCGGCTGGGCGTCCGCTATCCGGAGATCTACCGTATGCAGGCCAAGGCCATTTTCCAAGCCACGGTCAGGCTGGTCAAGGAAGGGTTTAATCCCAAGCCGGAAGTAGAAATACCCCTGGTCATCGACAGCCAGGAGCTGTCTATTATGAAGCGTTTGGTGACGGAGGAAGCGGAGCGGGCGGCGGCGGCCGGCGGCGTCAAATTTCACTACACGACAGGCGCGATGCTGGAGCTGCCCAGAGCCTGCCTGAAAGCCGGCGAGTTGGCGGCGGAGGCCGATTTTATGACCTTCGGCACCAATGACCTGACCCAGACGACCCTGGGCTTCAGCCGGGACGACGCGGAAGGTAAATTCATGGTGGATTACCTGGAGCAAAAAATCCTGAGGGAAAACCCCTTCGCCGTCCTGGACGAGGAAGGGGTCGGGGCGCTGATGGAAATCGCCGTCAGCAGGGCCAGGGCGGTCAAGCCCGGCCTGACCTTCGGCATTTGCGGCGAGCACGGCGGCGATCCCGACTCTATTCACTTCTGCCACCGGGCGGGGCTGACCTTTGTCAGCTGCTCCCCCTTCCGGGTGCCCATCGCCCGGCTAGCGGCGGCCCAGGCCGCGCTCGGCGGGAGGGATGAATAGACTCTATTACGAGTTTACCATTGACTACCAAGCGGCGTTGGCTTTCCGTATCTGAAATAAAGCAAAAAAACGCCCTCGCCATGGTGAGCCGTAGCGAGGGCGTTTTTTTGTGATTGCTTAGGTGTGATTGCTTAGGTGTGATTGAATATGGCGTATTTTATATCGTCATCCAAAAGCTTTTGTATCACGGTTATCGCCTCGCTGTACGGCAATCTCTCGAACAGCAAAGTATCGGTAATCTGATTGTAATCCTCATGTAAGTTCATAAACCGCCCCGCTTGCCATCATATTTTTCATCGCTTTGGCGGGAAAGTATCCCGCGTACCGCGTTACAGAATCCCTCGTTACGCCGGAGGACTTAATGTATTTTGACAGCATATACCGCTCAGTCTCATCAAGAATGCTTGGCGTGATAGCATTCATCAAGTCAAGAAATTGTAGAGTGTTGACGTTATTTTTTGTCACAGTCGCGCGGCTGCGCCTTGCCCGGATACGCTGATTGCCAACCTGAATGTCCCGTACCCGTGTGGTTTCATTGTTGGTTACAAGCTCAAGCAGATTGGGAACCTGCGTGGTCAGCCCCGCCATATTGAGCAGCGAAATGCCCGCGACATAGCCGTAAACCTCGTTTCCGTCAGACAAAAAACGCAGTTCCACCACCTTGCGCGGATTGAGGCTAGCCTCGCCGTAGGACATTTTGCGGGGAAAATAGTAGATGCCCGTATCAAAGCGTTTGAGTTCCCCGCTGTCCACAAGTTTTTTTAATTCCTTAAAAATCCGCGGACGAGAGTAACCCTCAAACTGAATCCGCTCCACATAGATAGGCTCGCCCGCGCCATATAGCGCTTTCAAATATTTGCTGAATGCCATTTTTCATCACCTCATGAGGTTAGGATTCTTCAAACAATAAAGTGGCCTGAGATAAATTTCCTGCAATAAATTGAATACCTTGATGTTGATTCAAATTCTGAATACATATTAGCTGACATATCCCACTGATTAATTACAGTACCCAAAGCGCCATCTCCCCTCAAAAGTAATGATATTAGTCCATAGAGAACGAACGGAATAGGCAGCGCCATCGACGGCAACACCCTCATGGCGCGGGAGTTTGAGCCGCCCGCTTCTCCGTCGATAAAATCCTGCCTCACGGCCTTTTTATCTTTGCGGGCAGCCCGAAGGCGGGCAAGTCGTGGCAAACGCGCGGCTTGACAAAGCGAGAGATAGCGGCCATAATAATTACAAATCATGATTATAAAATCTTGATTTGTAGAAATGAGGCGTGTCTCAATGTTTATCGGACGCGAGCGGGAGCTTAAATTTTTTGAGGACAAATATAACGCGCCTGGCGGACAGCTTGTTGTGTTATATGGACGGCGACGGATTGGCAAAACAGAGACTCTGTTTAAGTTTGCCCAAGGCAAGCCCCATGTTTTTTACTCTTGCCGCGAGTTATCTGATTCAAAGCAACACGCGGCGTTTATGGAGCGTATGCTAAAGTCCGGCATTCCCGCGCGAAATTATTCCCCTGACCTCGGGGACTGGGAATCAGCTTTCAAAAGCGTTTTGGAACTGCCGAGCGACGGAAAAAAGAAATTGCTTATAATTGATGAGTTTCCTTATATGTGTAAGGGCAACCCGTCCATCCCATCAATTTTACAAATATTGTGGGATGAGGGCTTGAGAAATCAAGATGTTATGATCGTGTTGTGCGGCAGCGCGATGAGCTTTATTGAGAATAAAATCCTGTCGGAAAAGAAGCCGCTCTACGGTCGCGCGACTGGCATTTACAAAATGAATGATCTGCCTTTTGACGACGCCATAAAATTTTTCCCGAACTATTCCGATGAGGACAAGATGCTGGCGTACGCGATTTTGGGTGGGATTCCCCATTATCTGCGGCAGTTTGACCCTACACTCCCGTTGCGTGAAAACATTATTAAAAACGTACTAACCAAGGGCTGCGTTTTATACAATGAGGTCGAGTTTTTGATCCGCCAGGAGTTGCGCGAGCCCGCTTTTTATAATACCGTTATTGAGGCGATCGCGCTCGGGAATACACAGCTAAACGACATCTATATGAAAACGCGGCTTGATAAAGCTAAAATCAGTGTGTATTTGAAAAATCTGATGGAGTTGCGCATATTAGAACGCGAGTTTTCAGCGCTCGCGGGAGATAAAGAGCAGGCGACCTCAACCCGGGGATTATATCGGATTACGGATAATTTCTTCCGCTTTTGGTTTAGTTTTGTGTCCCCCAATTTGTCGGATTTGGAAACCGACGACGCCGAGGGCGTGTTCACTTACGCGGTGCGACCACAGATAAACAATTTTGCCTCAGCTGCTTTTGAAGCGGTTTGCCGCTCATTTATCCGCGAGAAAAACCGGCTGGGCGAATTGCCATTCCGCGTCTCCAAGCTGGGCAGATGGTGGGGTAAGCTGAATCAAACTGTTCTCACAGAGTTCGGCAAAGAGAAAATAGTTTCGGTTGAGACTGAGATCGACATCGTGGCTGTTGACGCGAAATCCAAAAATTATATCATCGGCGAGTGTAAATTCCGCGATTCCGAAATGGACGTCGCCGACCTCGCCCATTTGAAAGAAAAATCGTCGGTCGCTAAAAAAGGCGCGGCGATTCAATACGCTCTCTTTTCCAAATCGGGTTTCTCAAAAGGTCTGACCGCGCGGGCGAGTGAGGATGAGACCATCAAACTGTTTTCGCTCGCGGACATTGTAATTCAGACATTTTAATATGGTAAAGGTGCCTAAAATCGGGCGTGTTCATACGCAAAACACGGCGTAAAGCGGAACGGATTTGATGTTGTTCTCAAAGCCGAAATTCTTCGCTGAAACGCGAATGGAGTAAGCGGGCTTATATTTCGCCACGAACATATTCAGGCTTTTTGATTTTGTTCGCGCGCCAGTCTTGACCTCAATCGCTATAATGTCGTCGCCCTTTTGCAACACAAAATCAAGCTCCGCCGTTCCCTCGCTCGTCCAATAATATAAGTCGTAGTGGTTGTCGCGGAGCGCCCGCGCCACATAATTCTCGGTGACAGCGCCGAGAAATGTGTTCTCAATCTCACCTGCCGACAGCACCGCTTGCTGAGAAATGCCGCTTTTCATGGTGAGCAAGCCGACATCGCTCATGTATAATTTGAAGCTCGCGAGATCGCTGTACACGGAAATCGGCATCATTCCATGTGTGACGCGCTGGCATTTTAGCACAACACCCGCGAAATCCAGCCACTCAAGCGCCTCCCCAAAAATGGTCGCTGTACCGCCTCTCAGCGCCAGCTTGTACTGAAACTTTTTATTCTCCTTAGCGAGTTGAACAGGGATGGAATTGTACGCCGCGCGGATTTTTACGCTCTGGGTATTGGTCGCGTATTTCGCCATGTCCGCGATGTAGTCGTTGATAATTTTGTTCTGAACGTCCGGCACGGTCAGCAGGCTTTTGGTTTCCAGAAACTCTAAAACCGCCCGTGGCATTCCGCCTGTGATGAGATATCGCCGATATAAGTCAAGCGCTTTTTCGTGGAGCGCGCCGGGTAACGCCTCATTTTCATCAAAGGCGCGTCTGATTTCCGTACAGAGCATTTCCTCGCCCAGCGCCCAGAGATATTCCTCAAAATCCAGCGGGAACAGCGTCAATGAATCCACATTGCCGACGGGAAAGGAATATTTTTCACGGTTGATCGCCACGCCCAGCAGACTGCCCGCGCCGACAATATGATACTCCGGCTTTTGCTCGTTGAAATATTTCAGCGAAGTCAAAGCACGGGGACAGGTCTGTATCTCGTCAAAAATCATCAGCGTATCGCCCGGGATAATCCGCTCGCGCGATTCCGCTTCTAAAAAGCGCAGAATCCGCTCCGGCTCAATGTTGTCAGAAAAATAGCTGGCGACAGCCTGATTGGTCTCAAGGTTGAAATAGGCGACGTTCTTATAATGCCCCTCGCCGAACTCGCGGATGATATGGGTCTTGCCGACCTG
>JAISDE010000173.1 GCA_031265035.1 Peptococcaceae bacterium
CGGCGTCGGCGGGGAAAACCAGGGGCGCGCCCGCCAGGTGGCGCAGGGCGGCGGCCGGCATGTAAGGGGCCAGCCCCAGCCCTTCCAGCCGCGCCAGGGTCAGGCGGCGGCTGTGATATTGCCCCGCCCCCCGGCGCAGCCGCTCCCGTATAGCGGCGGCGGAGGCCAGGCCGGAGGCGGGGCCGGCACCGCCGGCCGGCAAAGCGACGGCGTGATAGTCGGCGCCGGCTCTGGGCAAAAGCAGCGGACGCAGAGCCAAGCCCTTTTCGGCGATAACCTGCAGGTAAGCCAGGGCCAGGCAATCATTGGGCAGCGCCGGCGCGAAATTCCGCCGCCCGTCGGCGGTCAGCGCTTTGGCCCTGGCCTCGGCGAAAGGCAGGCCGGCGGACAGAAAACGCCGCAAGGCGTCAAGGTAGGCGGGATCCGGACGGGCCAGCCTGGCGGCCGTCGCCGACAAGGCCGGCAAATCGTCGGTCTCGGCGCCAAAAGCCAGATAGCCGGCGCCGGCTGCCGCCAGCAGCAAAACACCGCCCAGGGCGAACCAGTAGGCGCTGCGGGTGGCGTAATAAGCCGGCAGCTCCAAAACCAGGTCAGCGCCGCAGTCCAGCGCCATTTTAACCCGCTGGCCCTTGCCGGCGACGGCCGGCTCGCCCCGTTGGGTGAAGTGGCCGCTCAAAGCGCAGACGACGGCATCCATGCCTTTTTCCTCTTTCAGCCAGCGGAGCTGCCGCCAATGGCCATTATGAAAAGGATTGTACTCACAGATGACGCCGGCTATTTTCATAGAATCCGTAATTCCTTCCCCCGTCCGTAATTACCTCCCGCATCCGTAATTCCTTCCGGTAAGTTCTTTCCGCCGTAATTCTCGCTCCGTTGCTCGCTCCCGCGCCGACGACGGTTTTTTCCGGGAAACGATTGAAAGAAAAAGGGAAACGCGATATGATAATCTGGGATGAAAAAATATAATCCCTTCCCGCTATTGAGCGGCTTAAACTGATTATAGCACAGGAGGGCTAAAAGATGGATTTAATTACTAAAATCAGGGAAAAGGCCAAGGGAGAAAAGAAATGGATTGTTCTGCCGGAGGGCACAGAAAAAAGGACGCTGAAGGCGGCTGAGATTATCACCGGTGAGGGTATCGCCAGGATTGTTTTGCTGGGCGCCCCGGCGGCGATCAAACAGGCGGCGGTCGAGGCCGGCGCGGATCTCAGCGGTGTTGAGTTGGTCGATCCGGCCGCTTCCCCGGATTTTCCCAAATATACCGAGACCTTCTTGAAAATGCGGGAGAAAAAGGGCATGACGCCGGACAAGGCGGCGGAGACGATGAGGGATCCCCTTTATTTTGGCGTGATGATGGTTTACGAGGGCCGCTGCCACGGGATGGTGGCCGGCGCCGAGAACTCGACCGGCAATGTCCTGCGGCCGGCGCTGCAGATCGTGAAAACCAAGCCGGGTATATCTTCCGTGTCCGGCGCCTTTTTGATGATCTCCGCCAACAAGGCCCTGGGGGATGAGGGTGTGAGCGTCTTCGCCGATTGCGCGGTCAATCCTACGGTCACCGCCGAGCAGATGGCGGAAATCGCCTACTGCAGCGCGGTGACGGCCCGAGAGATCGCCGGCATCAAAGAGCCAAAGATCGCTATGCTGTCTTTTTCCACCAAAGGCAGCGCCAGCCACGAGTCGGTGGATAAGGTGGCGGCGGCGGTCAAAATCGCCCAGGAACGCTATCCGGAGTTGGCCATTGACGGCGAGCTGCAGATGGACGCCGCCATCGTGCCCTCGGTAGGCGAGTTCAAGGCCCCCGGCAGCAAGGTGGCGGGCCATGCCAATGTCCTGATTTTCCCCAGCCTGGAAGCCGGCAACATAGCTTACAAGACCGCCCAGCGTTTTGGCGGGGCGGCGGCGATTGGCCCGGTGCTGCAAGGCATGGCCAGGCCGGTGAATGATTTGTCCAGAGGCTGCAGCGTGGAGGATGTGGTCAATACGGTGGCCATGGTCTGCTGCCAGAAATAAGGACTAGCGCAAGTTATTTATCGATAGTTCCTAAGCTGGTCCTAAGCTGGGGATTAGCTGGAAACGAGTCGGGAATAGGCTGAGAATGTACTGAAAATGAGTTGAAAATAGGCTGAGAATGAGCTGAGAATAGGCTGAGAATGGGGCGCCGGGCTAATAACAGTTGTCGGCGCCCGTTTTCTCCAGCCATAGCGTTCTCAGCGTTTCCAGATCCTCCTTGAATTCCCCGTCTGTTTGCGTCGGCCCTTTGGCCAACTCCTCCAAAACCTCAAACTCAAAAGGCGGCGTCTCAGACCACTCCGCCTGTAATTTGAGGTGATAACAAGAGCCGGTTCTTTTCATAAACGCGAAGCGGTTGCGGCTGCCTTGCAGGTCGGCCGTGGCCTCAAGCAGTATTTTGCCGTGGATCGTGTTGCGGACAGCGAACACGCCGCCCACAACCTCCCGGGAGCGATAGGCGGCCGCCAGCTCTTTTTTCGTCTCTGATCTCATGTGTGTACGCACCTTCCTTTCATGCTCAATGCCGCTATTATATGCGGTTTTGTGTCCGAGCGCAATCATTCTCGCGAAAAGAGCGGAAAAGTAACAAAGCGCTGGATTGGTTACTATATTGCCTCAAGGACGGCTAAACCCGTCCGGGTTGGCCGGGACAAGGGAATAGAAGAATGTTTCCTCAGACTTAACGACGGCTAATGTTACGGAATCCTCCGCCTGACCGTCCAACTCAAGGCGGATCTTTATTTTATCGCCGTTTTTCGTGTCCGCCGCCGGCGACCAATGGACAGAGGGCGCCGCGCCAAAGGCGCGCTGGACGCGGTCGCCCAGCGTCGTGATCCTGCTGTTCTCCAGGGTCGCGAAGGCGCCGCTCTCACACTCGTAGATGGTTATCGCGCCGCCCGCGGCCTGCCCGCCGACGTGAAGATAGATGCCGGGATAGCTGGACATTGACGGCGTGTAATTGTCGGGCGCTGTCGACACCTCCAGTCGGTTCTCAAAAACGAGATTCGGGTCGTACAGCGGCGCGGGCGGGGCGTTGGGATCCTCGGGGACAGCGTTAAGCGCGATTACAGCGCAGTAGCTCCCCATTCTCTCAAGAACGGCGTTCTTTGTCCACGCCCCATTTTCGTCAGTATAGCTGACCCATACAGAGTCATAACGCGGATAATACCTCCTTTGCGCTATGGTCGCGTTGGGCATTCGCTCCGCGAAGTAAAGGTCAACCGCGCTCAGGGCCTGCAGCTCCCGTTGGTTGGGCCGGCTCCCCGCGCCCAGCCAGCCAACGGCCAGGATAGCGGCGATAATCACCGCGGCGGACGCGGCGACGGCGGCGCGGGAGTATTGCTTATTTCGCGCGATCGCGGCGAGGCGCTCTTTCAGATCCCGCTTTTCCTCACACATCGTCGCGGACAGCACTGTCCATGGCGTTTTGCTGTCGGCGGCGACATAAAGCAGCGTTTCGCCGTAGCATTGTTTGCCGCTGGCGTCAAGGCCGCGGATAACCGCCTCGTCGCAGGCCAGCTCGCAGGCGCGGTCGATCTCTCGGCGGGCCAGCCACACTATGGGGTTGAACCAATGGACGGCGCAAGCCACCACCGACAGCCATTTGACCAAAACATCCCGGCGCCGCAGATGGGTCAGCTCATGGAGCAATATGGCCCGCAGTTGAGCGTCCGCGTATTCCCGGTCGGGCAGGATGATCACAGGCCGGAACAGACCCATGAGCATAGGCGTCAGAGCCTGGGGGTCGCGGTATAGTTTGGGCGCGGGGTATAGCTTGGGGTAACTGTATAGCTTGGGGTCGCGGCGTAGCATGGGCGAGGCGCCGCCGGCCCGGGCGGGATTGT
>JAISDE010000221.1 GCA_031265035.1 Peptococcaceae bacterium
GAATGTTTTGCTCGCCCCAATAAACGTCGTCGTCAGCGCGCCGATGGCCGGGGAAACGGACGCCGTCACAGTATGCTTGCTCTCCCCCAGCATAAGATCCGAGTGAATCTCATCGGAAAGGATACCTATCCCATACGCGGCGCAAATATCCCCCACCCCGCGAAGCTCCGCTTTGGTCCAGACCCGACCTACAGGATTATGCGGATTGCATAAAATAAAATATTTAACACCGCTCGCGGCCTTCCTCTCGAAATCCTCCAGATTCATCGTGTAGAAGCCGTTCTCATCCCGAACCAGCTCATTGACAACCAAGGCGCGCCCGGTATTGCGCGCGATATCCTCAAAGGGGTGATAAACTGGCTGCTGTATCAAGATCTTGTCGCCGGGCGCCGTAAACAGGTTCAGGAAAATCCGCATCCCGGGGATAATACCGGGGGCAAAAGCCATTTTCGCTGTGTCATGGGTGTGCCCGTTTCGTTCGCGCTGCCAATCGGCGGCGACTTGAAAGTAGGCGTCCGGCCGATAGGTATACCCGAAAATCCCTTGAGTGGCCCTGGCCTTGATCGCGTCGATAATCGGCCGAGCGGTAGGGAAATCCATGTCCGCGATCCACAGGGGAATCACGTCATTGGTACCGTAGTGTAGATGCGCCTCCTCAATCTTTGCCGCGTAGTTTTGCTTTCTGTCGATGATCTCATCAAAATCGCAGCGCATAAAACTCCCCCTTTTATTGTCATTTTATTTACAGCTGTCTAATTTTCTATGAGAGCAATAATCGTGCCAACAGACTTTTTAAGCGCCCCGTTATACACAATGACCAAACAATGCCGCAATTGAATACCCGCTGAATAACCGCCCATAGCTATAATCGCGAAAAAATAGGGCGAAGCCATCAAGACTTCACCCCATTTTTCACCCTATTCCCTCAGCCCGTTTCCTCAGCCTGTTTACCTACCTATTTCCTCGCCCTGTTCTCGCCCCGTTTTCTACCCATTCTCTACCCGTTTTCTACCCCGCTTATAGATACTCAATCATACTTTTCCCCTTGAGCGTCAGCCGGCTGCCACCCCTGCCCTTTGACACCGAGACCATACCCAATTTATTGAGTTCCACAAGGATACCCCTTATTTCCTGCTCGGTCAGCGTCATCCCCCGCTCCCTCGCTGTCTGAAGCAAGCTCCCCCTGCCTATGCTATCGGCGGCTTCCCCCAATGCCCGCAAGACAAAACTAAAGGCCTCCTCCCGACCCCGGGCCGCTGCCCAAAATCCCGCTAAACCCTCGATATCCCGCCTTGTACCCGATCCCGCGCCAGTTTTCGCATCCGGTTTTATACCCATTTTTGTATCCAGCCCTCTATCCGGCGGCGGCAAATCGCTTACATCCGCCGTCATGATCAGGGGCAAATCGGCGACATCGATCGTTGGTTTTTCCTCAAAGCGCAAATACTCCACAATATTATTTAATTCCCGGACATTCCCCTCCCAGGCATAGCCGCGAAAAACATTTTGGGCGGCCGGGGTCAGTTGGAAATTCGCGCCAAGCTTGTCCCGCAAGGCGCCCATAATTAAAAAAATATCCTCCTCCCGCTCTCGTAGCGGCGGGATACTGATAGGCAGCGTATTGAGACGGTAGTACAAATCCCGCCTGAACATCCCCCGATGAACCATATCGAGGATGTTCTCATTTGAGGCCGCGATAATTCGCACATCTATGCTGATGATTCGATCATCCCCAACCCGGGTCATCTCTCTTTCCTGCAGCACCCGCAATAATTTGATTTGCAAGTTGGGACTCATGCCCTCTATCTCATCCAAAAACAATGTCCCTTTGTGAGCGTATTCAAACAACCCCAATTTGCCGCCCTTTTTGGCTCCCGTAAAGGCGCCCTCGGCATAGCCAAACAACTCGCTCTCCAGCAGGTTCTCGGGTAAAGCCGCGCAGTTGATCGCTACAAAGGGCATATCGCTTCGCTTGGACGCGTGGTGGATTGAGTGCGCGAACAATTCTTTTCCGGTTCCGCTCTCACCCGTCAAAAGCACCGATGAATCAGTGCCCGCCATTTTACGGGCAATACTTTTGGCGCGAACAATCCCGGGGCTTTTACCGATAATGTCATTAAAAGTATATTTGGACTTGTAGCCTTTTTGATATAACTGGAGCCTGAACTGGTGCTGCCGTTTTTCCTCCTCCGTAAATCGCTGCAACAATATAAAGCGCCCCACCAAATCCCCCTGCCAAATGATGGGCGCGGTTGACAGCGTGATATGTACCCCGCGGATTTGCAGGAGCTTGGCGATTTTTTCCGCCTGATCCTCCTGTACGGCCTGCCCAATTTCCACCGCCGTGTCCAGCAATGGCTTGCCAATCAAATCCTCGATCCTGACACCGATAATCGCCTGCGCCGCGGCGTTAGCCGTAAATACGCAATTTTCCGTATCGATGCCCACTATCCCAATATCCAAAGCGCCTATTAGAATCCTGAAATAATTCTCCATGCGCATACTTTCCATCCAAAGCATGGAGACGCTGTCCCTGGGTTTTATCAAGGAGTTTATATACTCGCGATATTTCTCACTTTTAAGGAACCAAGTGTATCCCAGTTTTAACGCGACCTCGGTAATAGTCTCGGCGTTAAACACCCTGTGGCCAATATCCAGGACATTCTTGGCGTAATGGGGCACAAACTGCGGCTCGCCCGGAGTTATCGCGGCGTCGATACCATAAGTTATTGACAGGCCCGGATGCACGGGAACCAGCTCGATATGCGTAACGCCGAGCCAGTTAAGCTCGGCGATCGTCTCGATTGTCATATTGGCGCTAAAGTTTACCAACATCGCCTGTGTCCCGGCCGGTATCGCTTTTAGCTGGTCTATCTGTTGCTTTTTGAAGGTCAAGGATACAACGACAATCTTTTTCTCCGGATTGATTTGGGCGATAATCTGGCCAAAAATACCGGTAGATGTGGCCCCCACAACATACAACTCGGCATCCGGAAGATTTGTCAGCCCATCTCTGTCGGTGCAAATATTCCGCGCCTGAATAGCTTCCTCAAACAGATCACAGAGAAGGCGTTTATAATGCTCGCCGGCGGCGACAGACTCGGTGATAATCAATACTTCCTTCATGCTTCTAACAAGTCCTTCTCATCCGTCTCATCCGTCTCATCCGTCTCATCCATCTAAACAGCAAATCCCTCTACCGCTCCCCGCCCGGCACTACCCGGCGGGTCTCCGTCACGCCCTTCACCTTGGACACCCGCTCCATCACATAGCGCAAATGCTCCAGATTCTCGATCTCCACCTTCATGTGGGTCAGCGCCTGGCCGTTTTTGATCCCCCGGGAATTGATAGCGTGGATCGGCACCTTAATATCCGCCACCGCCGTCAGGATATCGCTGGTCAGCCGATCCCGATCCTGGGCGGCAATCTCCAGCTCGGCGATAAAGGCCCCCGGCAAGCCGCTCTCCCAGGCCACATCAATGATCCGGTTGCCTTCCTCCAGGAGATGATGCTTGGCGTTGGGGCAATCCGCCCGGTGGACGGATACCCCCCGCCCCCTGGTAATATACCCGACGATCGGATCCCCCGGCAGCGGGTTGCAGCAATGGGAAAGGCGCACCATCAAATTATCCGCGCCCTTGACCACGATGCCGCTGACCGCCTGATCCCGGGCTTCCTCCTGCCTTCGCGCCGCCTTGGCCCCCTCCAGGTTGGCCTTCGCCACCGCCGCCGCTTCCTCCGACGGCAAAATGACATGCTTAAAAAAATCCTCCCGGACGCGGTTCAGCGCGGTGTTCAGCCCCACGCTGCCCTCCCCCAGCCCGGCGAAAAAATCCTCCATAGCGCTGAAACCAAAGCGCTTGGCCACCTCCAGCAAAGCGTCACCTTTCAGGAGATTCCGCCCCTCCGGGCCGAAAGGGCTCAGGGCCTGCTCCAGCAGCTCCCGCCCCTTCTCGATATTCTCCCCCCGCCTCTCCCGCTTAAACCAGGAACGGATCCTGCTTTTGGCCTGAGAGGTGCGGGCGATATTGAGCCAATCCCGTTTGGGCCCGCCGGCGGTCTTGGAGGTCATAATCTCCACGATATCCCCGTTGCGCAGCTCATAATCCAGCGTCGCGATCCGGCCGTTGACCTTGCAGCCCACACAGCGGTGGCCCACGTCCGAATGCACCCGATAAGCGAAATCCAGCGGCGTCGAGCCGGCGGGCATCTCCTTCACGTCCCCTTTCGGGGTAAAGACAAAAACGATGTCCTCAAACATCTCCAGCTTCAGCATCTCGAAATACTCATCGGTATCCTTGGTTTCCGACTGCCATTCCAGGCTTTGCCGCAGCCACTCAAAATAACGGTCGTAAGACTTTTCCTCGCCCTCTTTGTAGATCCAATGAGCGGCGATACCGTACTCCGCCGTGCGGTGCATTTCCTCCGTCCGGATCTGAATCTCGAAAGGCTCGCCCTGATCCCCCATCACCGTGGTATGGATCGACTGATACATATTCTCCTTGGGCATGGCCACAAAATCCTTGAAGCGCCCCGGCACCGGTTTCCAAATGGTGTGGATAATACCCACGGCGGCATAACAATCCTGCACGCTACCCACGATCAGCCGAACGGCGATCAGGTCGTAAATCGCGTCAATATCCTTGTTTTGGCTGATCATTTTGCGGTAAATACTGTAATAATGCTTGGGCCGCCCGCTGATCTCCGCCTGAATCCCCACCTCAGTCAGCTTCTCCCGCATGATCCCAATCACGGTTTTGATGTAGCCCGACCGCTCCGACCGCAGGCCGGCCAGCTTCTCGTTGATATAAAAATACCGCTCCGGCTCCAGATAGCGCAGCGACAGATCCTCCAACTCGTTTTTCAGGGTGAAAATGCCCAGGCGGTGAGCCAAAGGCGCGTAGATCTCCAGGGTCTCCCTGGCGATTTCCTCTTTTTTGGCGGAGCTATGGGCATCCAGCGTCCGCATATTGTGCAGCCGATCCGCCAGCTTGATCAGGATCACCCGGATATCCTTCGCCATCGCCAAAAACATCTTGCGAAAGCTCTCCGCCTGGCGCTCCGCCTTGGAGCGGCATTCCAGCTTGCTCAGCTTTGTCACGCCGTCCACTATCAGGGCGGTAGCCGGGCCGAAAATATCCCGAATCTCGTCCAGCGTCGTATCTGTGTCCTCCACCACATCATGAAGCAGCCCGGCGCAGACGGCGACGGCGTCCATGCCCATGTCGGCCAGGATGCAGCCCACCGCCAGGCAATGGGTGATATATGGCTCGCCGGACTTCCGGAATTGCTCCTTGTGGGCCAGGGCGGCGTAATCAAAAGCCCGCTGGATCTTTTCCCTCTCGCCGTCGGCGTATTTTTCCTTCAGCCAATCCAGGGAGTCCGTGGCGTGAAAAAGCAACTCACTCATCCCGTCCGCCTCCTTTCCGGCATAATAGGGCGGTTGACCCCGGCCAGCAATTGCCCGCTGTCCCGGCTGAACGCCAGGGGCAAGTATTCCTCGTAAAGCCGGCGGGCCTCCTGACTCTCTTTATACAACGAAGATTGATTTAAGTCAAGCTTGGCCGGCGGCGGCGGCGCCAGGTGAATATAGCGAATATCCCCCGCCCATTCCCGCAGCAGCAAGGCCAACTCCTCCAATACGCCCAGGCAGTGGGCCACCCCCTGGGCGGTCAGGCCGGCGAAACCCCGCTCGACCAGCGCCGCCGCCAGGGTCTCGTCGCTCAGGAGCAAGGGATTGGCGACCGCGGCTTTTTCCCGCAAAAATAAATAAACGGCGCCCAATACCTCCCGCCCCGGCGCCTCTTGGGTCAGCAGCAGGCGGTTTAACTCCTGATCCTTGCCGCCATAGAGCAAATGGATACGGGCCGGCTTGCCGTCCCGGCCCGCCCGGCCGGAGAGCTGATTGTACTCCGTCCGGGAAAAACACAGATGATAAAGCATGATATCCCGGATGTCCGGGATATCCGCCCCCTCGCCAAAAGCGTTGGTGCTGACCAGCAGAGAATAGGCGCCGGCCCGAAAATCACTCTCGATGACCCGGCGTTCCTCACTCAGCAGCCCGCCGTGATAAAAACCGATTTTCGCCGCCAGCTCCGGCAGGCTGGCCCGTAGCTCCGCCGCCAGATCCTCCGCCAGGCGCCGGCTGTTGACATAGACCACCAGCTTGCTGTCCGGGCGGACATGGGCCAAAATGTAGGCCAACTTATCCTCCCGGCCCCGGCTGTCCACCACCGAGAGATTTTCCCGGCAATGCTCCTCCGCCACCAGGCGCTCAATCCCAAAATCCCGGCTAATCCGACCGGCGATCAGGCTGTCCGCCGTCGCCGTCGTGCCCAAAAACAGCGGCCGGCCCAGAGCCTCCCAGGTCTGCCGCAGATTTTTGTAGCCCTGCCGGTGGCTGACGCCCAGATGATGGGCCTCATCCGCCACAAACAAAGACAGTCGCTCCCTGATAGGCAGGAAGCTGTCCAGATGAGCCTGCAAAAACTCCGCCGTGGTAATGATCAGCTGGTACCTGCCCCGCCGCAGATCACTGAAAAAGGTCTTTTTGGCCCAATGCTCCAGGCCGCCCCAAGCCAAAAAAACACTCAGCCCCAAAGGGGCCAGGCGCTGTTCCATCCGCAGCTTTTGCTCCCGGGCCAAAGACCGGAGAGGATAGATAATGACGGTAATGCCCTCCCGTCCCAGGGCGGCGGCGGCGGTTTGGAACACCGCCGTTTTGCCCCGACCGGTGGCCATGATCAGCAAGGTATTGTGGCCGGCCGCCAGGCTGTCCAGGGCCTCCCGCTGTTTGGCCCGAAAAGCCTCGCCGCCCAGGATCGCCGGGCGGTAAGCCTCCCAGCGATCAGCGCCGGCGACCTCGTCAGCCACCGGCTCCCCCGGGCCGCCGCCGGCCGGCCCCTCCCCCGCCGCCGGCCGGAGATCGCGCAGTATCAGACTCACTGTCCGCCGGCCCCGCCAAATATTGATCTCCGGCGTAAACAGCAGATCATAAAACTCGCCGGCCTGAGGATAAATCATATTATCCTCCAGGCGGAAAGCCACAGCCGTCAATTCCTTTTCCCGCTCGCTCAGCCTTTCCCAGCCGGGAAAAGGCTGACCCGGCGCGAAAAACAGCTTATAATGCTTGCCGTCCTGCCCTATGGGCCTGATCTCCCGCAGCTTGGCCCGAGACAATTGCAGCAAGGGCCGGGGATTCTCCGGCCCAAAGGGCGCCAGCAAATCCAACTCCGCCACGCCAGCGTCGGTCAATTGCCCCGGCTGGACGATCAAATCACCCTGGTAAACCTTGACACTTTCCTCCCCCATCGCCGCCGTCCAGCGCTCCAGGGCGAAAACCCGCAAATGCTCGGCCAGGGCCGGCAGATTCGCCGCCGGGATAGAAAAGCCGCAGGCCATAGCGTGCCCGCCGCAGCTGGAAAACAGTCCCGCCCCGGCGGACAGGGCGGCGTATAAATCCAGGCCGGGCAGGCTCCTGCCGCTGCCCCGGCCCTCACCCGCCGTCAGGGAGACCACCAAGGCCGGCTTGTTAAAGCGCTCTACCAGCCTGGCGGCCACAATGCCAATGACGCCAGGGTGCCAGCCCTCGCCCGCCACCAACAGCACCGGCTGGCTCAGGCGTTCCGGCGCCCGCTCCAGCTCGGCCAGGGCCGCCGCCCCGATGGCCGCCTCCGTCTCCTGACGGCGGCGGTTGGCGGCTTCCAACTCCTCCGCCAACCCGGCCGCCACCGCCGGATCCTCCGTCAACAGCAAACGCAGCCCCAGGGCCGGATCACCCATCCGGCCCGGAGCGTTGAGCCGGGGCGCCAGGACATAGGAAAGCTGCCCGGCCTCCAAAGGTTTATCTGTCAGCCCGCCGACGGACAGCAAAGCCCGGAGACCCGGGGAAGGATGACTGGCCATCCCAGCCAGCCCGGCCGCCACCAAAATCCGATTGTTGCCTTGCAGCGGCATCCCGTCGGCCATCGTGCCCAAAGCGGCCAGCGCCGCCAAATCCTCCAGGCAGGTTTGCCGGTCGATGTCCCCTTGCAAGCGCCCCCGCTTGCCAGAACTCTCCGCCCCCTCGTCAAAGCCCTCTGGCAGGCGCGCCCGCTTATCAAAGTCCTCCGCTTGCTTGCCAGAGCCTGCCGCCCCCTCGTCAAAATCCTCCAGCAGGCAGGCGGCCAGGGCGAAGGCCACGCCGGCGCCGGCCAGCCCCCGATTGGGACCGGGTTCCGCCATTAGCTCCGGATTGATCAAAGCCAGCGCCGCCGGCAACTCCGCCGGCGGTCGGTGATGATCCGTGATAAGCATCGGCAAATCCAGGCTCTGGGCGTAAGCGGCTTCTTCCCGGCCGGAAATCCCGCAGTCCACCGTCACCAACAGCTCGGCTCCCTGGCCCTTGATCAGGTCGATGGCATCTTTATGCAGGCCATAGCCATCATTCAGCCGGCTGGGCAGATAATACCCCGCCTCAACGCCCAAAAAGGCCAGCGCCTTGACCAGCAAGGCAGTGGCCGTGATGCCGTCCGCGTCGTAATCCCCATAGATCCAAATTCTCTTTTGGGCCAGGATAGCTTCCCGCAGGATCGCCACCCCTTTGGCCATATCCGGTAGCCGCCAAAACTCCGCCAAATCCGACAAAGAGCGCCTGGTCAGAAAATCCTGGCGGGCCGGCCTGTCCCCGTAGCCTCGCCCGTCCAGCAACGCCTCGGTCAGCGGCCGCAAAGCGCCCGGCGCCGCCGCCTCCCCCGGCAGAGCGGAAATATCCCCGCCCAGCCGCCAAATATGATGGACATCCCTCATTCGGCGACGCCCGCCGACCCGGCGCCTGTCTCTGTCCCCTCGCCGCCGCCGGCCACCGCCGGCGATCCCGCCGTCTCCCAGGCGTCGCCCAACGGCCCTACCCTGCCGCCCGCCAGCCCTACCGAGCCACCCGCCGCCTGAGCGGCCGCCAATTCCTCCAGCAGCTGCTTGCGCGCCTGCAGCTGCCG
>JAISDE010000038.1 GCA_031265035.1 Peptococcaceae bacterium
ATGCTTACCAGCATGGCCGCCAAAACCACCAAGGCTAATACCTTTTTCGTTTTCAAAAATATCCCTCCTTAAATTTGGCCCGAGGGGATTCCCCGCGGGTCGCTGATCCCAGAAAGCGCCATCCGAGCGCCTATATTTGGCATAAATCCACCTGAAAATGTCAGCCTGGTTGACGAAATCCTCATTAGCGGAAGTTGTCGTTCAGAGCAGGCTATTTTTTTAATTTTCACGGTGACCTGCCATTTTTCTGGAATCCTAAAACAATGCTGGTCGATGCCCTCGACCTGGGTTGGTTCCTTCCCGGTGAGACCGGTACGCTACGGATCGGCCCGAAACCCTCTACCAACCGATCCTTTGTGTTTTATTTGAGTGCCCCAATCACTCCCTTCAAGAAGTATTCATTGTGTTTAAGTTTACAAAGTGTTCTCTGGCTTGGGAGAAACAGGGTCACTTCCCTGACCCTATGGCTATTATAAGCATAAGATGCCGGCAGGTCAATAACTTGATGCCCGGAAACGGTGAACAAACTGTAAACCTTTTGTTGCTTGAAAATAAACCTATTTTTAACCCTAAGCATCGACGGCGCAACGATGCGATCGAGGATTTAAAAATAGCCTGCGGCCAAAATGGGGGGACGCCGCAATGATTCTCTACCACGGCTCAAATATCAAGGTTATGGAGGGTTGATGTTTGTGGATAAGGTTAAGGCTTTAATGTAAGGCGTTACGCAGGATGTCGTCGCCTATCTTGTTGAGTAAAACAATATCTCAATTGAAAACGCGATGGACACAATGTATAACTCCGAGGTTTTTACCAAATTATCGGACAAAGAAACCGGACTGTACCGTGAAAGCCCAGCCTATGTGGTAACCCTACTGAAAAACGAGCTCGACAACGGAAAACTCACGCAGACCGAGATCTGACAGTCGCTGTCTAATTGGCTTAGGAATCCGTAAGGTTCTACAGCGCGCCGAACTTTGCCGCTATTCCCAGTAGTTTGTCTTCGTGATCCAGGCCATAATTTTTACCATCCTCAAGTTTTGAAAGCTCTATACATCGCTCGCGTGTGTATTCTTTGTCTTCTGGAAGAGCGGCTTTGTCGGCGATTTTTGACATTATATCAAGGCAGTATTCCGCCTCATCGCTTATCTCACACTCACCTTGATACTCAAGGTTCTCAAGCAGCTTGCGGTAAAGCGTCTCTACTTGCGCGAAAGCCAATCGAATATGCCCCTGCTCCGCGCGCTGCTTGATTTCCTCAGTAATATCGCCCACATAGATATTCGCGTTGCCCCACCTGTCATGATTACGGTAGTCGGACACTCCGTCAAGGGCTTTGGCGATTTCGTTTTCCATCTTGCTGAGCTCCGCTTTAAACTCCGGCTTGCCAAAACTTACGTTGATAGCGTTAGCTAATTTGGCGTCATTTTCAGCATATTCAACTATAAAGTCAAGAAGCTCTTTTTTATTGAGTTTCTCAAGAAGCTCTCTCACAACTACTTCCCCTTCCCGCTGTGTATATTGTAGGCATATTCAATTAGAGAGCGCCCCCGTCGTCATCAGGCGGCAGGGGCGTGATTTTCAACCCTTTTCTTGTACCCCGCTCCGGTTCGCGGCGAAAATTTTCGTAATTATCAGGATAACTCCGCCGGCGGCGTTTCTTTTTCCGCTTGCTCGTTCTCATCGTCGCTGCCGAAGGGGCGCATCAACTCATTCCACATCTCATTGACATACTCGATGACCTCGAAATATTTCTGGGCGATGATGCCTACGGGGATTTCCAGCTTTTCCGCGTAGCGGCGCATTTTGCCCCAGTTGCCTTTCTCGTAGCAAAGGACGAGGTTGTACAGGTCGCCGGCCTGGCCTTCCTGGCTGATCAAGCCTTTCTTCATGGCCTCCGACACAGGCAGCTTGGCCAAGGCGTCCTCGATGGATACCTCCATCAAGGTGCCTAGGGTGGAGAACATACCCATCAGATAAGCCTCCGAGTGGCTCAAGGGGAAGCCCTTGATCGATTCCGCCAGTTTCTGACAGAAATTGGCCCGCTGGAAGGAAATCTTGATCAGCTCGTCGGAAAGGCCGCCGCTGTCGGAGTTGAAACTGAGCAGGTAGACCCATTGCTTTAGCTGGCCCAAGCCCAGGATAGTTAAAGCCTGCTTGACGTCCTTGACCTCGTTGGCCAGGGCGAAATAGGCGGAATTGACCATTTTCAGCAGAGAATAGGTCAGGGTCACGTCCAACTCCACAATGCCGGCGATCTCCGTCATGTCCGGCTCCTCATGTGTGATAGCCACCATCAGGCGGAAAAAGTTGCTTTGCAGATGATCGACCTGCTTTACCTTGGCGGAGGTAATGGTGGCCACGCTCTCCCCCTGGATATAGTCGCATTGGAGCTCCGCCGCCTTTTCCCTGGCCTCCGGCGTGTTGACGTTGAAGGCCGCCACTTTTTTGTTGAACCGCCGGGCGATGCTGATGCTGGTGCGCACGTTGTCGCTCTCGGGGTCGGAAAAGTCCACTTTCAGGATATCCACCAGATTAAGGATATTAAAGTACCGGTTGTTAAACTCAAAATTGACCAGGGCCAGCCGGTAGCCTTGTTTCTGATAACGTTGAATGATCATTTGCGCCACCGGATGAACTAAAACGTTGTCCTCGATCTGGATAACTAATTTGCTTTCCAGAAAAATCCTGGGGATGTTCTGCATCAGCAGGTTCGGCGTGAAAGTCAAAAAAGCGTCTTTCCCATCCAGAAAATTGGAGCTGTCGATCTGGGTAAAAAACTGGGCTACAGCGTTGGCCACCCGATAATCCCTCTGGTTATACATGGTGTTGCTGTCCTGATGGTACAAAATCTCGTAGGCCACCACTTTTTTTTCTTTGTCCATAATAGGTTGGCGGGCAATGTAAGCGTCCATTAGTTACCTCCTTATTGCCAAATTTCGTATCCGCGGGTTTTCAAACCGATGCCTCGGCTTTCTTTTTCCCAGTGAACCCGCACCTGGTCGCCTTCTTTCAGATATTGTGAATAAGGCGCTTCCTGCCCGTTGATTGTTTGTATCAGGTTGCCCTGGGGATGGCTGGGATCGATATCGACGTAAGAGAACAAATCCAAAAAGCAGTATGATGAGCCATCTTCTTTGGGCGGCAGGTTGAAAGTCTCGCCGTTGAGAAAAATCCGCAGCAGCTTGCTTTGGCCGTTGCCGGGCCTGGCCGGCGGGGATACAGTGGCCGACGGCGCTGGCGCGGCGACTGCCGGCGGCGGCGCGGCCACAGGCGGCGGTATAGCTGCTGCCGGCGACGCTACGGCGACCGGCGGCGGCGACATAGCCACGGCCGGCGCCGCGGCTACCGCGCCCGGCGGCGGCGACATGGCCACGGCCGGCGGCGCTACCGCGACCGGCGGCGGCGACATGGCTGCTGCCGGCGGCGCTACCGCACCCGGCGGCGGCATAGCCGCCGGCGGCGCCGCGGCCGCCCCTACAGGCGCCGGGGCCACCGGCGTAGCCGGTACCCCGGCCGCCGGTCGCGGCGTCACCGCCGGCGCCCCGCGCCCATCGCCTTTTATGCCGCCGGTTTCTATTCGATCTCCTTGTTTCAACACATAGGCGCCGGATTCCTGCTGCCCGTTGACCAATATTTCATAAATTCCCCCGTCAACGCCCAATTCCAGGCCCAAATCCGCCAAGGTGACGATTTCCCGCCGCCGAACAACGTCCAGGGAGCGAATGAGCTGCCCCGGCGTCGCCGGCTGGCCATTGACCGTCACTCTGGGGCCGGCGGGAAAAACGGCGCCGTTGACCGTCAGCGGCAGCGGCGCTATGGGGCCGGCCGCTTCCTCGATCAGCAAGGCGGCGTCGGCCCCCTGTATGGCCGGCTGAAAATCCAGCTGATCGCCGGGGTTGATTTTGTCGCCTAAGCTGATGGGCTCGCCGTTGCGGGTCACCGCCGACGGCTGGGCAAAATCGCCCCGCTTTGACTGCCGTTTGCCGTTCAGCTCATAAATCAGGGTTTTGCCGGCCCGGCCCATGATTTGGCCGTATTTATAGCCCGCCATCTGGAGCGCGTCCATTACTGTCATATCCCAGCTGTTTAGCATGTATAGCTTTTCCCCGTTCACGGTGACGGCGAAACGCTCGCCCGCCTCCCGCTCGGCCGCGGTCAGGGCGATGCCTACCGGCGTGGCGAATTCCGGGCCGAAGACCGCCTCGGGAGAGCTGACCATGCGGCGCATATTGTTGCCGCCGCCCACTGCTACCCGATGCTCGTCCATGCCCAGGCCGTCGGCCACCAACCGGCACAGGCCCTGCACCTGGCTGCCGCCACCCACCAAAAAAACGGCGGCCGGCGGGCGCTGATTGATTTCCAGGATTTTTTTGGTCACCGTCTCCGCCAAATGCCCCACCGTGGGCTGGATGGCCTGATAAAGCTGGGCGCTGGTGGTTTCCTCGTCGATACCCAATATATTTTGGTAAGGCAGGCTGGCCTCCGTCCGGCCCATCGCCCGCTTCAACGCTTCCGCCGTCTGGAAATCCACCAAATAAGCGGCCATGATCGCCTCGGTGATCTCGTCGCCCGCCACCGTGACCATGGTATAAGCGGAAACGCTGCCTTTGTCGCATACCGCTATGTCGGCGGTGCCGGCGCCGATATCCACCAGGGCCAGATTCAGCTTGCGCAAATCCGCCGGGATCACGGCGTTCATCGCGGCGATCGGCTCCAGGGTCAGCCCGGAAACTGTCAGACCGATCCTGCCCATCGTGGTATGCAGGCTTTCCACCACCTCCTTGGGCAGAAAGGTGGCTATTACCTTGACCGACGCGACTCGCCCCTTGTGCCCCAGCAAGGTGGATATCTCATAATCATCCAGGCGGTAACGCACCGCCGAGTGGCCTACGCAAAAAAAGACATGCCCCCGGTTCTCATCGGCGCCTGCCAGGGTCTCGTAGGCTTTTTGGACGGCGGCGAACTCCAGCTTCGCCACAAATACCGGCTCCACCGCCTGGCCCGCCGGGATCTCCGCCTGATGCTCCGCCTCTTGGGTACGCAACACCCGGCCGGCGGCGGCTATATAGACTTGGGTCAGGCTCCGGCCCAGCTTTTCTTCCAGTTTTCGCTTGACTTTGCGGGCGATTTTGGCGGTTTCTTTAATATCCTCAATCTGGCCGTCCACCACTGCCCGATTTTTATACTCCTCAATAGCTACCGCCTCAACCTCAAGCAAATCCTGGGTTTTTCGGCCGATTACGCCGATCACGCTGCGAGTACCGATATCCAGGGCAAATATCCGATCGTCGGCCTGCTCTATCTCGTCCATTGCCTTTCCCCTTTCTTCCAATGATAAGACCACTGATGATAATACCACTGATAATATCGCCGAGGCCGGCGCCCGGCCCGCGGGGCCGGCCTCGGCGGTAACGCCGGCGCCGGCGACAGCGGCGGCCCTGTCACGCCTCGCCCGAGCCGCCGTCGTCAGCCGCCGTGACTGGGGCGGGCGCGGGGACGACGGCGGCGCCGGCACCCCCCGCGCCCGCCCCGGCCCCCGCGCCAGTCGCGGCCCCCGCGCCAGCCC
>JAISDE010000131.1 GCA_031265035.1 Peptococcaceae bacterium
GTTCCACTCGTCGCTGATGGAGATATTGGCCGCCGTCACCGGGCCGTTGGCCGATACGGAGCCGTCCGCCTGCCTGGCCCCCAGCAGGGTTTTGAAAATCGTGTCGCCGTTGCTGTCCACCTTCAACTCGTTGTTGCCGGCGTCGTCGGGATAAGCCCGCTCCGGGATGGACTGATTGACCACATTGACCAGGGCGGTGGCGAAGGTATTCAGCCTGTCCCGATAATAAGGTATACCTTCCCGGATCGTCTCATGACTGTCCCGAATATTTTTCCCCCGGCCGTTGATAAAATCCCGGCTGGCCAGGAGCGTGCCGCTGGACAGCTGCAGGTCTTTGCCGCTGGATACCCAGCGCAAGGTAATGGTCTGATCGTCATTCTCGTACATGCGCGCGGTCTCGTGCTCGGTGCCCGTCACCGCCCGCTGCCCGGCGAAATCCACATTGACCATGCCGTTGGACAGCTGAACCACATTGATATCGCCGTAGCTGGCCAGCTCGTCCAGCAGGAGGTTGCGCTTGTCCAGCAGCTCGGTGGGCCGGAAATACTCGTTATTGGGATCCGACATGACCGTGGCGTCCTCGCTGATCATTTTGTTGTAATAGGTGATCTCGTCAAGGATATCGTTGACCCGATTCACCGTCACGCCGGTATCGTAAATATGCTGCGCCGCCGCGTTGGTCAGCTTGGCGTCCAGCTGCTGCAGCACCTGAGTGATGTTTTTAAAAGCCGTCATCACCAGATTGGCCTGAGCGTCCAGGGTCGGCTCGCTGACATAATCGTTGAGACTCTCGAAGATCTGCTTCATCGCCCCGAACAGCACCGACTCATTGGTCAGATTCTGGCCGTCGCCCAGAGCGCTCTGGATATCGTCCAGAATCTCCTTGGCGTGCCCGTGATAGCTGGCCTTGCCGTATTCCTCCCGAAACCGCTTGTCCAAAAAGGAATCCCGCAACTGCCCTACGCCCAGGGCGTCTACCCCCTGGCCCAACAGACCCACCCGGCTGCTGGCGATTTTGGTGGCGTAAGCGTTGGGGGCGATGGAGGTCACATCCAGGCGCTGCCTGGTATAACCGTTCGTGTCCACGTTGGACAAGTTGTTGGCCACGATGTCCACCGCTTTTTGGTTGACATTGATGGCCCGCTTCGCCGTCTCAAACCCCATAAATGTAGGACGTAACAAGTGAAATCCCTCCTGCCCTGTCGCTCTTTAGCGCTCAGATCTTTTTCTCAAACAAAGCGCCGGTAGTACCCTCAGGGCCGCCGCTCTGGCCGGGCCGGTAAATGCCCTGATTTTCCGGCCGCCCTTCCTGACCGGCGTTCAGGGCATTCATCATTTGCAGATTATTCCGGGCTATCTCCAGCGCTCTCTCGTTATTTTGCTTGATTTCCTCCAGGGCGCTTTTCATATCGCCCACCTGACGGCGCAATTCCTCTTTGTCCTCGCCGTCCTTCATGGCCGCCAGGATCTCCCCGGCGGTCATCGCCGCGAAGCCGGCCTTCGCCTGGGCATCCAGACGCCGTTTCTCCAGGCCCTCCAACCGCATAATCGCCGCCTGCTGGGACTGAAGCATACTCTCCAGCCGCTCAATATCGTCGGACAAAAGCGCTTGCCGCTTTTCCCGCTCGTTGTCCAGCATGACGCGGCACTGATCGGCGCAGCGCCGGGTAGCCATCAAAAAGCCGGTGATCTCAGCCGTCATAGCGTAATCACGCCTCCTGCCGGTCAAACGCGGCGGCGGCTATCTCGGCGCCGCTCACCGGGCAGGCGTCCCCGGCGTACTTCTCTTTCAGCGCGGCCAACCGCTCCGCCGCGACCGAGGCGATATCCCCCCCGACGCCGGCGAAAAACAGGCTCAACTTGCCCCGCAGCGCCGCCTCGGCGCTGATCTGCACCACATCGGCGGCGGCCTCCGCCGGGGCGGCCTCTCCCTCTCTCTTGGCCGGGGCGAAATTTACCCCGGTGATCGGGCGCTTGATCTGATATGCGTTTTGAACATTCTTAAAGTCGATCATCGTCAACCACCTCATCGTTCCGGGGGATCGGCATAACCGTCCCCATGCTTATCGACGTATCTCAATTTAAATTATCGTCTATTTCCCCCTGAATGAAACAGCGCGCGAAAAAAATACCCTTTTTTCCCGCGGGGGTCGGGCCTTGCCGCGCCAGACCCGGGCCGCCAGTATCGGGCCGCTAGTATCGGGCCGCTAGTATCGGGCCGCGAATACGCTGTCAGTGGCGGGGATTGGCCCGCACCTTGATGGCCGCCTTGACCAGCGCGTCAAAAATCTCCTTGCGGGGAATCGCGGCCTTGATTTTTTCCGCCGACTGGCGGTTGGTCACCACATATTTGGCCGGCAGCAGGCTCAGGGCGTAAGCCACAATGTCCCGGCGGCAGCGATCGCAGCGGCAGCAATTGAACTTTTGGATAGCCTCGTCCACATGCCGCAGCACCAAATGCTCCATAATATTATGAATAGCCGCCGTATTATTGTCAGCCTCGGGTTTTTCCGCCGCGAAAAGCGCCGGCTCCAGCCCCGCCGCGGGATTTTCCGCCTGAGCGGCCTGATTTTGCAGGTGTTCGGCGAAAACCGGCATGATTTTGCTGAACATCAAATCTTTGTCCAAATCGCTTTTGGTCTTGGCCATAAACTTACAAGCCTCCTTTCAGAAGCTCATCCGCCAGGGTGATATAGTCTTTCACCGCGGGGTTTTTCGGCGCGTACTGAATAATGTCCTTTTGCAGGATTTGCGCCCTGCTCAGGACGCTGCTGTGACGGATCCGGGTGCGCAGCAGGGGCACGTTCAGGCCCCGGGCCATTTCCTCGGCGGTTGCCCAGGCCACATTGCTCAAATCTTCCCTGGGATAAAACCGGGCGATAAAAATCCCGCCGATCAGAAGGCCCGGATTGATGGCGGGCTTTACCCGGGTAATGGTCTCATGGAGGCGCCGGGTACCCTGCAAGCTGAAAGCGTCGGGCAAGCAGGGGATCAGCACGATGTCGGCCGCCGCGAAGGCGTTGATGGTCAAAATGCCCAGGGCCGGCGGCGAGTCGATCAGGATGTAATCGTATTGGCCGGCGACCTGCGCCAGACAGTCCCGGAGAATAAACTCCCTGCCCCGGGAGGTAAACTCCAGCTCCAGCCCGCTGAGGGGCAGATCGGCGGGGATGATGTCCACAATCCCGGTGCGCTGGATCGTGTGCCTGACCTTTACCGCGCGTTTGATCGCGTCATAAATCTTGGGGGCCTTGTCGGAAAGATCGGCGTTCATGCTAAAGCTGAGGTTGCTTTGCGGATCAAAATCCACGCAAAGTACCTTATAGCCTTTGTGCTTCAGGCAGACAGCGAGGGCGTTGGTGGAGGTGGTTTTGCCGACGCCGCCTTTTTGATTGGCCAGTGTGATGATTTTTGCCATAGGCGCACCTCGTCTTCCTTCCTTAATAAGTTATCACAAAAATGGCGGGCAACGCAAGCGGGCGAGAGGAAAAAAACCAGCCTCGCGGTCTCTTGCCCCCCAAGGCTTGGGCCAGAGACCGCGAGGCCACCGTAGCGTACCCCTCTGTATAATCATCCATTTTCCCTTTTTTGTTTTAGCTCACAAGTATTTTTTCGAAAAATCGTCGATTGTCATAATCTCAGGACGTTCCAAGTCAAGGCCGCCAAAATCTTTGTCACCGGTGATAAACACATCCACATCCGCGATAATAGCGGAAGCCAATATCGGATAGTCTTTCTTGTCGCGTATTTTTGGATAAATGTCCTCGTCAATCTCCGTCGGCGTATAGGAAATTTCATAGCTAAACCGCGTCAAAAACCGTTCCAAAGACGTTTTTTTGTCCGGGAATTTGATTTCCATGACTTTCCATAGCTCATCAATGATACGGCTTGACAATACAATGCTGTACTCGTCGGCAATCCTAAGTGTTAAGGCAGACGCGCGCTTGCCCACAAATACACCGGCGGAGATCAAGAGATTTGTATCAAGCATCACCCGCACATCGCGCCTCCCACATATCAGAGCGTACCTGCTTCACCAATTCGACGACGTCCTTTTCGGAGTTAAGCCCTGCCCTTTCAGCTTCGCCAACCATATCGCGCTGAAAATCCTCAAACGCTAGGCGGTTTGAGTTGAGCAGAACGATATCGCCGCTTTTCTCCATAAAAACGACCTTATCGCCGTCCTTCAACCCCAATCTCCTGCGAATTTCAATTGGTATAGTCACTTGCCCCTTGACGGATATTCTCGCTAAGTCTAACATACAAAACCGCCTCCTGACCTAAAGTAAAAATTTCTTTACATGCTTTACTTTCCTTGCGCAGTTTTATTATATGTCGTACCGCCAAAAATATCAATGAAAGAATATCACTAAAGCAGGTCAATAAAACAGCTGGTCAATAAAACAGCCCAATAAAACAGTCTTTGCTTTTGCCGGAGATTGTTATATAATCGCATTAGCGTCGGGAACCTTTCCCGGCGGCAGAGGGCCGATCCCGGGTCGGCAGAAAAAAGAGGAGTGGATGGCAGATGAAAGTCAACGCGAATTATGCCAAGCTGGCAAACAGTTATCTGTTTGCCGATATCAGCCGCAGGGTGGCTGATTTTCAAAAGGCCAACCCGGCGGCGGACATCATCCGCATGGGCATCGGCGACGTCACCTTGCCGCTTTGCCCGTCGGTGATCGGGGCTTTGCGGCAGGCTGTGGACGAGATGAGCGTCAAGGAGACGTTCCGGGGTTATGGTCCGGAGCAGGGCTACAGCTTTCTCCGGGAAGCGATTCAGGGGTATTATCAGGAACGGGGTGTGGCGCTGGAACTAGACGAGATATTCGTCGGGGACGGGGGGAAAAGCGACATATCCAATATTCTGGATCTCTTTGCCCTGGATAATACGGTGGCGGTGCCGGATCCGGTCTATCCCGTGTACGCGGATACAAACGTGATGGCCGGCCGAAAAATTATCTATATGAACGCCGACGAGACCAACGGCTTTTTGCCTATGCCCGGGCCGGACATGAAGGCCGACATTTTTTATCTTTGCTCCCCCAACAATCCCACCGGCGCGGCCTATGACCGGGAGCAGCTGAAAGTCTGGGTGGATTTCGCGGCCAGCCAAAAGGCGCTGATCCTTTATGACGCCGCCTATGAGATTTTTATCGACCGCCCGGAGATCCCCCGCAGTATTTTTGAGATTCCGGGGGCGCGGGACACCGCCATCGAGTTTTGCTCCTTTTCCAAGACCGCCGGCTTTACCGGCGTCCGCTGCGGCTATACGATCGTGCCCAAAAACCTGGTCTATGACGAATTGTCGTTAAACAAAATGTGGTCCCGGCGGCAGACTACCAAATTCAACGGCGTCTCTTATATTTCCCAAAAGGCGGCGGCGGCGGTGTTTACCCCGGCCGGGATGCTGCAAATCAAGGAGACAATAGCCTATTATAAGGAAAACGCCCTGGTGATCGCCCGGGCCCTGGATGAGCTGGGCATCGTCTTTTTCGGCGGTTATTGCTCGCCTTATATTTGGCTGAAATGCCCCAGAGGCATGGAGTCCTGGGACTTCTTCGACTTTTTGCTGCGGGGCGCTCATATTGTGGGTACCCCCGGCGGCGGCTTTGGCGTCAACGGCAAGTATTTTTTCCGGCTTTCCGCTTTCAATACCAGGGAAAATACGGCGGCGGCCATGGAGCGGCTGAAAAAGCTGCTGGCGTAAAAGGTCGGTACGGCGGCAAAGAATCGCCGGGATAAGCCTTCAGGCGGCAGCGAGGGGCCGCCGGGGTAAAACCTCGGGCGACGGCAAAAGAAAACAACAGGAGCGGCGGTTTATGAAAATTACCAGGGAGACGGTGATCCGGGTGGCCGGGCTGGCGAAGCTGGCCCTGACCGAGGCGGAGACAGAGCGCCTGACCCATGAGATGGGCAAAATCGTGGAATTCGCCGATAAATTGGCGGAATTGGAGTTGACGGCGGTGGCGCCCACCACCCACGCGGTACAGATGGAAAACGTCTATCGGGCGGATGAGCTAAAGCCCTCCTATCCCCGGGAAGAAATCCTGGCCAACGGGCCGGAGCGGGACGATACCTGTTTTCTGGTGCCCAAGGCTGTGGACGGGGAGGGGCCGGAATGGTAAAGGCAGGAGCGAGCGGCGCCGGGGGCGGCGCCGGAGGCGGCGCCTCGGGCAAGGAGGAGATCGCCGCCTGGAGTATGACCCAGGCGGCAGCTGGTCTGGCCCGGGGAGAGGTCACCAGCCGCCAATTGACGGAAATTATGCTGGAGCGGATCGCCGCCAGTGACAACAACGCTTATATCACAGTCAATCCCCAGGCCCTGGCGGAGGCCGACGCCGCCGACGCCCGGCGGCGGGCGGGCAAGGCCAGGAGCGGGGCGGACGGGATCCCGGTGGCCCTGAAAGACAATATTTGCGTACGGGGGCTGCCCACCACCTGCGCCTCCCGGATGCTGGCGAATTTCACGCCGCCTTACAGCGCCGCCGTGGCGGAACGGCTGGCCGAGGCGGGCACGGTGCTTTTGGGCAAGCTCAATATGGACGAGTTCGCCATGGGCAGCACCAGTGAGCACTCTTATTTCGGGCCGGTAAAAAATCCCCGGAATCCGGCCAGGGTGGCCGGCGGATCTTCCGGCGGCGCCGCCGCCGCTGTGGCGGAGGATCTGGCTTATTTGGCCCTGGGCACAGATACCGGCGGCTCCGTGCGGCAGCCGGCGGCGTTTTGCGGCGCGGTGGGCCTGAAGCCCACCTACGGCCGGATTTCCCGTTTTGGTGTGGTCGCTTTCGCTTCCTCCCTGGATCAGGTAGGGCCAATCACCAAAACGGTGGCCGACTGCGCCTGGGCCTTGTCCCTGCTGGCGGGCGGAGATCCCCGGGACAGCAGCTCCCTGCCTCACCCGCCGGCGGATTATATCGCCGGGCTGCGAGGCGTCGCCGGACTGGCCGACGCCGGCGGCAGTGGCTATGGGGGCGGCGGCGGCAACGGTGGCGGCCGCGGCAGTGACGGCGACGGCGGCCGCGATACCTACGGCAACGGTACCGTTTTCGGCGCCGGCCAGGGCGGCAGGCCGCGGATTGGCGTGCCCAGGGAATACATGGGCGAGGGCATTCAGGCCGAGGTTCGCCGGGCGGTGTCTGATCTGGCGGCCAAAATGGCGGCGGCCGGCGCCGCGGTGGAGGAATGCTCCCTGCCCCGGGCGGAATACGCCCTCAGCGCCTATTACGTGATTTCCTCCGCCGAGGCTTGCAGCAATCTGGGCCGTTATGACGGGGTAAAGTACGGCTACCGGGCGAATAATTACGACAGCCTGGAGGACATGATCCGCCGCTCCCGCAGCGAGGGCTTCGGGGACGAGGTAAAACGCCGGATTTTGCTGGGCACCTACACCTTGAGCGCCGGATATTTTGACGCCTACTATAAACGGGCCCAGCAGGCCCGCACCTTGATCATGGAAGATTTTCGCCAGGCCTTTCAGCGTTATGACGCCCTGCTGATCCCCACGTCGCCGGTGACCGCCTGGCGGCGGGGGGCGGATTTCGCCGACCCCTCGGCGGTGTACGCCATGGATCTATGCACCGTGTCCGTCAACGTGGCGGGCCTGCCGGCGATCAGCCTGCCCTGGGGAACGGACGGCGACGGCCTGCCCATCGGCGCGCAGCTGATCGGGGCGCCGCTGTCGGAGGCTCTGCTGCTGCGGATCGCTCACGGCGCCGAGGAACTGGGCGCGGCGGTAAACAGCCGGCGGCCGAACGCCGGGATCGGGACTGGCCCAGCCGTCGGCGCGGCGCGCGATGCCGGAGCCGGCAGCGCGGCCAGCCCCGCGTCAGGCTCGGCGTCCAGCACCGGCGCTGGCTCAGCGGCCGATGCGGCGGGCGACGCCGGAGCCGGCCGGTCAGAAGGGGGGCGCCTTGATGGCTGAATCTGAGTATCAGACGGTAATTGGGCTGGAAGTCCACGCGGAGCTGGACACGGCCAGCAAGATTTATTGCGGCTGCGGCACCGCCTTTGGCGGGGAGGAAAATACCCAGGTCTGCCCGGTTTGCGCCGGCCTGCCAGGCGTCTTGCCGGCGCTGAACCGGCGGGCGGTGGAATTCTGCGTCATGGCCGGCCTGGCCCTGGGCTGCGAGATCAACACCTATTCCCGGCAGGACAGAAAACATTATTTCTATCCCGATCTGCCCAAGGCTTTCCAAACCTCCCAATTTGACCTGCCCCTCTGCCGCGGCGGCTATGTGGATATCGAGGCGGGCGGCCAGGCCAAACGGATCCAGCTCACCCGTATCCACATTGAGGAAGACGCCGGCAAGCTGATTCACGGCCCCGCCGGCACCAGGGTAGATTACAACCGCTGCGGGGTGCCCTTGATCGAGATCGTGACGGAACCCGATTTCTCCAATGCCGGGGAGGTTTACGCTTTTTTGGAGGCCCTGCGGGAAATCCTGCTTTACAGCGGCGTCTCCAATTGCCGGATGGAGGAAGGCTCTTTGCGCTGCGATATCAATTTGTCCATCCATCGGGAGGGGGAACCGCTGGGTACCCGGACCGAGATGAAAAACCTTAATTCCTTTTCCGCGGCGAAGGCGGCGGTGGAGTACGAGGAAAAAAGGCAGCGTCAGGTATTGGCCCAGGGCGGGCGGATCACTCAGGCTACCTTGCGCTGGGACGACGCCAGAGGCTTGAATTATGTGATGCGCTCCAAGGAGGACGCCGACGAGTATTTCTACTTCCCGGAGCCGGATATCATGCCCATCGCCTTGAGCGCGGCTGAGATCCAGGCCATCGGCGCCCGCCTGCCGGAACTGCCCCAGGCCCGCCGGCGGCGGTACCGGGAAACTCTGGGCCTGAGCGATTATGACGCCCGCCTCCTTACCTCCGCCAAGGCTTTCAGCGATTTATTGGACGAGGCGGTGGCCCTGGGCGCGCCGGCCAAGCTATGCGCCAATTTCATCATGGGCGATATTACCCGCCTGCTGGGGGAGGCGGGGCTGCCCCCGGAGCGGCTGCCCTTTGGCGGCGCCGCCCTGGCGGAATTGACGGCGTTGATCGCCCAGGGCGACCTGAGCAATTCCATGGGTTCCAAGGTGGTGGAATCGCTTTTCGCGCCGGCCTGCGCCGGCCAAAGCCCCAAAGAAATCGTGGCGGCAAAAGGCCTGTCCCAGGTCAGCGACCAGGCGGCCCTCCAGGCTATGTGCCGCCAAGTGATCGAGGAAAATCCCCAGGTGGCGGCCGATTACCGGGGCGGCAAAACCAAGGCCATCGCCGCGCTGGTGGGACAGGTGATGAAGCTGTCCCGGGGCAAGGCCAACCCGGCGCTGGTCAATCAGATATTGGCTGATTTACTGGCCTAGACAAGGAGCGAGCGTAATGATCAGAGATTTATTTCAGCAAAAAAAGACGGTGTTCTCCCTGGAGGTTTTCCCGCCCAAGAAAAACAGCGCTATTGACACGGTATACAATACCCTGGCCGGTCTCAGGGATATTCCGGCGGATTTTATCAGCGTGACCTACGGCGCCGGGGGCAGCGCCGCGCAGAAAAACAAAACCGGCGAGATCGCCGGCTGTATCATGCGGGAATATCATTTCGAGCCGATGGCCCATTTGACCTGCGTCGGCTCGTCCAAAGAGGGCATTTGTCAAACGCTGGACGAGCTGAAAGCCTTGGGAATCCAAAATGTGCTGGCTCTGCGGGGGGACAAAAACCCGGATATTACCGGTCCTATGGCCTTTAATTACGCACGGGACCTGACGGCCTTTATCAAGGAGCGGGAGCCTGGCTTGCATGTAGCCGGCGCCTGCTACCCGGAAGGCCACGGGGAATGCGACAGCTTGGAGGAAGGGATCAGCCATCTGCGGGAGAAAGTGGCGGCCGGCGCGGAGCATTTGATCACCCAGCTGTTTTTTGACAACGATTGCTTTTACGCTTTTATGGACAGGGCTCTGGCGGCGGGCATCAGTGTGCCGATCCAGGCCGGGATCATGCCCATCATCAGCAAAAATCAAATTGAGCGGATCGTGACCATGTGCGGCGCCAGCCTGCCCCGGCGGTTTGTCAGCCTGATCAACCGTTACGCCGACGCGCCGGAGGCCCTGCGGGACGCCGGGATCGCCTACGCGACGGAGCAGATCATTGATTTGCTGGCCAACGGGGCGCGGGGTATTCATCTTTATACGATGAACAACATGACGACCGCCCGCCGAATCAACGACAATATCCGCAGCATTGTGGACAGCGATCGCTAAGCGGAATGAAAACTCCCGCCAATAACGGTACTGGCGGGAGTTTCTTCACATCACTTCGCGCGATTGGCGCCTGTCGGCGGGTGTACCAACCTTGATGCCGTGTCTCTCTACAGTCGCTTGGGTGGACTCATTGAAATACCGCACCTGTTCTTCCGGCGACATATTTTTGATTTTATCGTAAATTTTCAGCCGGATGTCATGGATTTCCCGCATCGCTCTGGGTTCATTCGTCATACTCAACCACCTCCGTCGGCGAATATATTCCTATTTTATGGTAGTTTTCACGGAGATTTACGATCTCGGTCATAGTTATGGTTTTCAGCTTTACTATATGCTTGAAATTGTAACTAACTATAAAGTCAAGCTCATTAACCGTAGTCGCCGCGATGTGGAGGGCATCAGCTAGATATTTTTCTGGTATGATGCCTTCCGCGACATACAACCCGGCAATGCGGCGGCTTTCGTTCTCGCCAGGCAACGCGGTAATATCGTATTGCTTGATAAGGTCAAGCATTTGACTCCGTTTCGGCTCGGTTGCCGCCTGCAATTCCTCCACGACGAACAAAGACGTGTACGGCTCATATTTCCCTTGCCATATTTCCTCAAACAAGCGCCGTGTATCCTCTCGCTTGTCAGGCGCGTCGTCGGCAAAATAGAAATTGAACACTGAGGTTTCAAGATAAATTTTGGGCGCTCGCATAAACAAGTTCCCCGCTTTCAATGTCAGCATATCATAAAATCGTTGAAAAAGCCATATTTCCGGGGTTAAATCCACAATAATTTAGGCGTTTAGATGTTTAGATGTTTAGATGTTTAGATGTTTAGGTTGGTATCAATGGCGGTGAGACCCGCTTTCGCCTCTCCTTTTCCCCCGTCGACCGGCCAGGGCCAGCAAAATGTAGGCCGGAAAGAAGATCAGGCCGGCGCCGGAGAGCAGGAACAGAACGGTGACGGATACGTCCCCGGTTTGCGGGAAATCACTCAGAGGCGGGAACTCATCATAGATCCAGGTGTCCTGATCCTCATCCCAGCGCCATTCCCCCAAGGGCGTGCCATCCTCGGCCACCTCAAGGAATGTCCCCTCGTCGGTGGGTGTCAGCGTATTGCCGGGGTCGGAGGGCAAAGGCGGGGTAAAAGGATCCGAGCCGCCCGGCGTGTAAGGCGGCGCTTCTGGCGCGGCCGGCGTTTCAGGTGTTTCTTCCGGCGTCTCAGGCGTCTCCGGTATTTCAGGCGTTTCTTCCGGCGTCTCAGGCGTCTCCGGCGTCTCCGGTGTCTCCGGTGTTTCTTCCGGCGTTCCCGGTGTCTCCGGTGTTTCTTCCGGTACCAGAGGCAGCTCCGGCTCATTCTGAGAGGGGAAATATACCTGCGGGGAAATGTAATCCGGGCTTTCGCCGCCGTCCCAGGTATAATCAGCCGCCGCGTTGGTGTCGATCCAGACATCCCGGGGAATCAGCCCCATATCTAAAACCAGGGGGAATTTGATGGCGGCCTTATAGTAAAAGCGGGTATCCAGGCTTTCGCCGGACAGCCGGCCGGCCAGCTCCCTGGCCGCGGTCTCACTGTAAAGGTCGCCCAAATTGGCCTTGATTTGCTTGCCGCCGTCGGATACCCTGATGATGGCGGCGACGGGACTGGCGTCGATAACTATGGTCTGGGACTGATCGCTGTGCCCGTCGTAATACCAATACCGTACCTGCCCCCAGGCGGCGATATCCGCTGGGTTGGCGGTAAAGCCCTCGTTCAGCCTGTCGCGAATGGTCACATTGTGCCTGGGATCCAGCTCCTGGCGGGCGACCCACTTCATTTTTTCCTCCAGAATCGTCTTGGTGACGACCTCCGGCCGGTTTTGCTCCGCCAGGTAATTGCAGATGTAAAAATGCCGGGCAATGTCGGTAAGGCTGTCCTGGCTGGCGGTCAGACGCAGGGTTTCGGGATCCTTCACGCTGTCGCCAAGGCCGATAGCGTAAACCGGTATACCTTTATCCGCGGCGGTATAGCTTTTCTCGCCGTCCCCGCCCGGCTGGAAACCGCTGCCCCCGGTCACGTCGTTGGTGGCCTTGATGATGAAATAATCGGCGGCGTCAGAGCCGTAGACATTGGTGGTACCGGTCGCCTCCCGGTAATCCAGCAGCAAGGATCGCCAATCCTTGTCCGGCCCGTTGGGCAGCCCGGATATATCGGCGGCGGTAAACCAGCCGCAGGAATAATACGGGTAGGTCAACGGCTCCCCCTGCCAAAACAGGCTTTTCAGCGCCCGGTTCCAAAAGTCCACCGTCGCCTGGCCCAACGCCGCCCCGTCCGGCTCGCCCGCCGAGGGGAGCGCCGGGGCGACGTAGCCGGCGCCGTCGTAGGCGCCAAGCGCAACCAGCATACTGTGTATATCGGCGAGAAATCCTTTCGCGGTGCCTAGCTTACTGTCGGCGTCGCCCGGCGTCGCCGGGTCCGCCGCGAAGCTGTCGCCCGTCAGGTTGAGAATGTAATCATATTCCCCCCCGTAGCCGCTTTGGGGGCCGCGGGCCGCCCCGTAGCCGCTCCTGTAAACATGCTCCCCCGCGCTGACGGCGGCGGCGGCGTAAATGTCGGCGCCGCTGTCCAGGCCGCCGACGCTGTTGCCAGCGCCAGCGTCGCTGTCGCCGACAGCGCTGTCGCTGTCACTGCCGTCGGCGCCGCTGTCGATGACAGCGCTGCCGTCG
>JAISDE010000141.1 GCA_031265035.1 Peptococcaceae bacterium
ATCCCCTCGTCCCCCACCCGGTGCCCGCGCCCTTTGGCGCCGTTTTTGCTTTCACTGTGCCGTCCCCCTCGTCTACGTCTAATTTCCGCGTCTAAACTTCGTATTGAGTGCTATATTCGGGAAATCGGCCGCTGATGCCGCTATGCCTATTGGCGTTGACCGTCAAAGGGCGGGACACCGGGATGGTCGCCGCGGCGAACGAGGCCGTTGCGCGGATAGGTATACCCATCCGCGCAACGGCGAATGACAGAAAATAGCGCGCAAAAAACCGCGAAAACATTAGCTTCGCGGCTCGGTGATCATGTTGTGCGGGGAGGTATACCTATCCGCACGCTAGGATGTGTCTTATAAATATATATCACTCTGAGAAACTGAACAAAACCTGGCATTTCACGCCATGGAATAAACAAAATATAACAGCCCAATCATACCATGCCGCCGCGAAAAAACGCAAGTCTTTTTTTCGCGGCATGTGTTTTTTTGCATGCGTTTTTGTGCAAGTGTTTTTTTCGCGGCATTTTCGCGATGCGATTTTCGCGATCTTTTCGCCGCCTTGGTAAGCGGCTCTACTTTTCACATGTCGGGCAACGCCAAGTGGGGGCAAAGGCGGGGGCGGCGGGTGCCTTGTGGAGTGAGTTGCCAGCGATGTTGGCTTATCTCGGCTCACGCCGGGGGCGAATCGCCATGGAGGGCGCGTAGAGGGCTTACAAGCATGGACGCCTGTCGCGGCCGACCCCGGCGGGAGTCGAGATACGCCGTACATCGCTCAACTCGCGCAACCGGCGCCCGCCGCCCCCGCCTTTGCCTCCAACCCAAGTGCCCGACCCCCGTCGCCCCGTCGCCGCGTAGCGCCGCACCACGCAGCGCCGCGACAAACCGCGGGAGCGCTATGATCAGCGCTCCCGCGGCTCGTCTCTTTTCCCTATTGTCCTACCTTTACGTACCCTTGTTTCGCGTTCCCTTTACTTTACCGCGTTTTCGTTTACTTTACTTCATTTCCCTTTAGCTTCCTTCTACATCACCTTACCGGTCTACCCTACTCCCACCGGCCTAGCCCGTCTTTTGAGCGTCCTCAGCCTTCTTCCGCTGAATCGCCCGCCAGATATTCTCATAGGACATCGGCAGAATCGGCACGTTTACCCCGATAGCGTTGTAAATCGCGTTGCGCACAGCGCCCATGGTGGGATTATTGGAGCCCTCGCCAATCTCCTTGAGGCCCCAAGGCGTCGCCGGCTCGTCATTGCTGGGGATGGTGTCGTTGGTGAAGCTAGGCATATCCAGCGCCGTGATCAGGCGATAACCCGCCAAATCCCCGTTCAGGATTTTGCCCTTGTCATTGAAGATAACCTGCTCGCTGACCGTCTCGCTGTAGCCCATCCCGAAAGCGCCGTGTACCTGGCCCTTCATCAGCGCCGGGTTGATGATCTGGCCGGCGTCGTGCACGTCCCAAGCGTGAATGATCTTGATCTCGCCGGTTTCCTCGTCCACCTCCACCTCGGCCGCCTGAGTACAGAAACTGTAGCAGGGAGAGGTGGCGACGGGCGCGCCCTTATGATAGCCGCCCAGGCGGGGCACGGTGTAGACGCCGGTCCCCACCAGGGGTCCCTTGATGATAAAGTACTTCTTGGCGACTTCCTCAAAAGTGATGGGCTTGACTTTGGGCCGGGACATCGACCAAATCTTGTTGTCCACGCAGAGCAGATCCTCTGGGGGCAGATGCAGCATGAAGCCCGCTGTCTCAAGGATTTTGGCCTTGATCTCCTCGCCGGCCCGTTTGCAGGCCCAGCCGCAGTACGCGGTCTGGCGGCTGGAATAAGCGCCGAAATCCAGAGGCGCGATTTCCGTGTCGCCGGTCACGATCTTCATTTGCTCATAACGGTAGCCCATGGCCTCCGCCGCCATCTGGCACAACACAGTGTCGGAACCCTGGCCGATATCGATAGCGTTGGTGTACAGGGTAGCCGAGGTGCCGTCCTCATTGATCCGAATCATGGCGGAGGAAGACGGGTAATCGTTGCGATAAATCGGATAACCGGCGCCGGTCACGAAGGAGCCGGTAGCCATCCCGATACCTCTGCCCTTGGGCAGCCCGCCGGGAGTCCGCTTCTTTTTCCAGTCGGTCAGAATCTCGATCTTATCCAGGGCCTCCGACAGGCGGCAGGTCTGAATGCCCATGCCATTACAGGTATTGGTATAGGGCTGCCTGGCGTTGCGCTTGCGGAATTCCACCGGGTCAAGACCCAATTCCTCGGCCACATTGTCCAAATGGCTCTCGAAAGCGTATTTGGGCTGAGGCGCGCCGTGTCCCCGCTGCGCTCCGCAGGCGGGCAGATTGGTGTACATCCGCATGAGGTCGAACTGATAGTGGTCAAAATCGTAGGTCAAGGGCAGCAGACCGCCGGAATAGTAAGCCGTGGCGATACCCAAGCTGGTATAAGCGCCCCCGTCCAGGACGAAGTTGGTCCTGACGCCGAGGATTTTGCCGTCCTTGTCCACGGCGGTAGAGATATCATAGACGCCCTGGTGACGGCCCCGATTGTGCTGGAACATCTCATAGCGATCATAGAACATCTTTACCGGCCGGCCGGTCAGCTTGGACAGCACGGCGCCGCAGAACTCCAGGCCCGTAGGCTCCAACTTGCCGCCGAAGCCGCCGCCCACCAACGGGCGGATGACCCGGACATCACCCATTTTCAAGCCAAACTCCCGGGCGATATAATACTGGAAATAATGCACGGACTGAGTGCTGGAATACACCGTCAGCTTGTTGTCCTTCCAGATAGAGATCGCCGAGTGAGGCTCAATGGGGCACTGATAGGTGCGCTGACCCTGGAAATGGTCGGTACGCACCAGATAAGCTTCCGCGAAGGCTTTATCCGGATCACCGAACTTGTGATGGATCTCCGTATTGATATTGCGCTCGTATTCCTCGTGAATCTGGGGCTGATCCTCATTCATGGCCGTTTGATAGTCGAGGACAGCCGGTAATACCTCATACTCAACCTTGATCGCCTTGAGAGCCTTGTAACAAGTCTCCTCGTCCACACAGGCCACGGCGGCCACCTTATCCCCCACAAACAGGGCCTTGTTTACGCAAAGGACGTTCTCATCCCAACGGGCCGGGCTGATGCCGTACTTGAGGTCGGGCACATCCTTATGGGTGATCACCTTCATGACGCCGGGGATCTTCTCGGCCTCGGAGGTATCGATGCTCAGGATTTTAGCGTGGGCGTGGGGGCTACCCAAAAGCTTGCCATAAAGCATATTGGGGAATTTCATGTCGCCGCAATATTTCCCCGCCCCTGTCGCTTTGGCCACGCCGTCAATCCTGGGTTTGCTTTTCCCGATCTGCGTATACTGGTGGGTCTCAGGCCGCATATGGTCATATACGGTATTTGCCTTTGGGTATACGGTCCCTTCTTCTTCTCCCATTTCTGTCTCCCTCCTCAATTTGGAACTTCTTGACCGGACGCTGAAAGAATCGCCTTAATAATATTGATGTACCCTGTGCAGCGGCACAAATTGCCGGAAATTCCCTTGCGGACTTCTTCCTCTGTCGGTTTGGGATTTTTCATCAGCAGCGCCTTGGCGGACATGATCATGCCGGCGGAGCAATAGCCGCATTGGATCGCGCCAAATTCCAAGAATTTCTCCTGGATGATATCCAAACTGGAGGTAGTGGCCAGGCCCTCGACGGTCGTCACACTCATGCCGTCGCACTCCAGGGCCAAAACCAGACAGGAATTCACCGGCTTATCATTCAGTAGCACGGTACAAGAACCGCAGTCACCGATCTCGCAACCCTTTTTTGTGCCTGTCAGATCCAATTCTTCCCGGAGGAAGTTCGCTAACAATACATTAGCTTTGATCACTCGCGTATAGTCGATACCGTTCACATTGATTGTCACCAGATAACGCCTTATGCCGTGGCTATCGGTAATATAGTTGCTGGACAACGCTCCCCACTCCTTTCCTCTTAGTACCCTTACCCGCCAACTACCGCTTTATGCCCGTCAGTCACTACTTTTTTCAGGCAGCGCTTGGTATATACCTTGACCAACTCCCGGCGATACTCGGCGCTGGCCCGGAAATCTGTAATGGGGCGGCACTCGTCATAAGCGATCTCCCCCGCCTCGGCGAACACCTCATCGGTGGCTGGCTTGCCTTTCAGGAAAGCGTCGACCTTAACGGCCCGCAAGGGTACAGGAGCGACAGCGCCCAGAACAACCCTGGCGTCTTTAATGACGCCCTTCTCAATTTCCACCGCGACCGCCACGCCCACCACCGCCAAGGCGCCCGCGCGACGCAGGGCGAACTTGTGATAGGCGCTACCGGTCATTTTCCCATCGGGAACAAATACCTCGGTCAAAATCTCATTTTTCGCCAAAACAGTCTTGCCTGGACCAGTGAACACATCCTCCAAAGGCATGACCCGCTCCCCGGTCGGCCCGGCGATCTTGGCGGTAGCGCCGAGAGCGATCAGGATGGGCGGCATGTCGGCGGAAGGAATAGAGGCTACAATATTGCCGCCCAGAGTGCCGATATTGCGAATCTGGTTGGCCGCCATGTGGGCCGCCGCGTGACAGATCGAGTGATACTTGCTCTCGATTACCTCCGAGAGCGCGATCTCATTCAGGGTCACGCCGGCGCCGATCACGATCCCCTTCCCGGGAATGTACTCGATCCTTTTCATTCCCGGCAATCTCTTGATTGATACCAAAATAGCCGGCGCCATCACCTGATTCTTCATCCTGGGCAAAATATCTGTCCCACCGTTGATCACCCGCGCCTCGTCCTGGTACCGCGTCATCAGCTCACAAGCCTCGGCGACACTTTCCGGAGCATAAAAGTCAAAGTCTGGCAAATGCATTTTTGATCCCCCTCCCCCATTTCGCTGTTACTACCTTGGATATTACTTAGCGGTAACGATATCCTTCAATTTACCCCATTTCTCCTGGAAAATCTCCCTAGGCATCTCTTTCAGCGGCGACGCGATCACGGGCTTAAAGTCCATGGCGGCCAGAATGTCTTTTTCCAAATCCAGCCCCGGGGCAATCTCTATAAGGGTCATCGCGCCATTTTCCAGGGAGAATACCGCGCGCTCAGTAACGTACAACACCGGCTTGTTAGCCTTGGCGGCGTAGGTGCCGCTGAAAGTGACCTGGGTGACTTTATCCACGAATTTCTTGATATTGCCCTCTTTGGTGATTTTCAGCTGGCCGTCCTTGATCTCGTACTCGGCGCCGGCCATCATCGTGCCCACGAAAATAACCTTCCGGGCGCTGGTTGAGATATTGATGAATCCCCCGGGGCCGACCACTTTGGTGCCGAATTTGCTGACGTTCAGGTTGCCTTCCTTATCGGTCTGAGCCAGCCCCAGCACGCAGGTGCTCAACCCGCCGCCGTCATAAAAGTCGAACATCGAGGGATGCTCAATGGTGCATTCCGAATTGTAGGTAGATGGGAAATCCGGCCCGCCCGCCGGCATGCCGCCAAAGTTACCTAACTCTGTCGTCATAGTGAACAGGTCGCTGATGCCTTCCTCGGCGGCGACGCTGGACACGCCGTCCGGCATACCAATACCCAAGTTCAGGGTGCTATTTGGGATCAGCTCCATGGCCGCCCGCCGGCTGATCACCTTGCGCTCATCCAGCGGCAGCACAGGCACGCCGCTCAGCGGCACCTTGCTCTCGCCGCACAGGGCGGGATTGAACTGGGTCTTCTTGGTCTGCATATGGTTTTCCGGCTTCGCCAGCACCACGTAGTCCACCAAAACGCCGGGCACCTTGACGCTCTTGGGATGCAGGGTAAAGGGCTTGGCCAGGTACTCCACCTGGGCGATAACCATGCCGCCGTTATTCTTGACGGCGGAAGCCAGGGCCAGCGCCTCCAGGAAAAGAGCCTCCCGATCCATGGTCACGTTGCCCCGCTCGTCGGCGGTGGAACCCCGGAAGATCGCCACGTCGATCTTGAAAGGCTTGTAATACAGGTATTCCTCTCCCTCAAACTCCACTACCTTGACCAAATCCTCCGTGGTGATGGAGTTGATCTTGCCGCCCTCCAGGCGGGGATCGGCGAAAGTGCCCAAACCGATCTTGGTCAGGACACCGGGTTTTTTGCCGGCCATCTGGCGCAACTGATGGGTGAGCACGCCCTGAGGCAGCAAATGGCAAGTGGCCTTGTTGGCGTTTACCAGGGCGCCGACCTTGGGGGCCTCGCCGATATGACCGGAAATCACCGCCGTGACCAGGCCCTCATGGCCCAGGTGATTGGTGCCCCTGTCCTTGTGATCGCCGCAGCCGCAGCAATGAAAGAGGCGAATGTTTTTGGGGCTGCCGGTTTCCACAAAGCGTTCCTCCACAGCGGCGGCGACATCCTCGGCGAAGCCGCACAAACCGGCCGTGGTCCAACCTACAGTAGTTCCGTCCTGAAGCAAATCCGCCGCCTGACGAGCCGTTATTACCTTACTGGAAGCCATTATTCATCCCTCATCTTTCTATCTTTATTTTTATTATATAGGCGGGTGTTCTATCTTGTAAAATACTAAAAAGGGATAGATCTATCGGTTTGGCTAATAAATAACTGGGTATAAATCCACCACTTCGCCCGATCAATCGGCCGATAAACAAGGCCCCGCGCGCTGTACACAATGAGAAATTACTCAGGGCCTGAGATCCCGGAAACGCTTGGCCTTCAGCTCAAATATCGGCAGCGTGTCCGGCGCCACAATCTCCACGTCCATATTGATCAGGAAGGCGGCTCTCAAAGCTGTCGCCAATCTCGATCGCAACTCCCGCCACAGATCTGGCGTCAGGCTCTTTTTCGGCTCGACGCGGACGATAATCTTGTCCTTCTCCCCGTCCCTCATCGCCACGTACTCATAGTTATCCGAGCATTCCTCGATCCCCCGGATAACATTCTCAATGCCTGTCACCGATACGCAGACCCCCTTTATCTTGATAATATCGCCGGTGCGCCCCTTAAAGCCCTTGAACCGGCTTGAGGTTCGCCCACAGGAACATTGATACGCCTCGTCAATCCCGTCGATAATATCGCCCGTTTTGAACCTGATCATAGGGTGGGTTTTTTGCAGCAGATCTGTCACCACCAGGGCGCCCTGCTCCCCCGGCGCCACCGGTTCGTAGGTCTCCGGGTCGAGCACCTCGCAGTAAACCAGATCCTCGCTGATATGCCCGATACCCTGATCGCAGGTGTACAAGAAATTGTTGGTCTCCTGGGTGCCGGCGAAATCGTGCACCTTGCAGCCATACGCCCGCTCCAGCCTGAGACCGGTATTGGGGATCGACATCAGCCCGCTCTCCCCCGCGGTCAGGATCAGTCTCAGCCCCAACTTGGTCGCGTCAATGCCCTTCTCCACGGCGACAGCGGCCATATGCAGCAGATAGGTCGGCGTCCCGATCAAGACCGTGACTTGGAATTTCCGGATCATTTTCAGGCGGATAGCGCTGTCCCAAGCGCCGCCCGGCACCACCAGGGAACCGATCAGATGCTCGCTGGCGTCGTAAGCTCCCGCCAAGCCGGCGAAAGGCATAAACCCGAAAGCCACATGCACGACATCGCTTTCCCTGACGCCCGCCGCCCACAAATAGCGGGCGGCGCCCTCGCAAAACACGCCGAAATAGTCTTCCTCGGTAAAGGGGATCAAAACCGGATCCCCGGTTGTGCCGGAAGTCATGGCCACCCGGTTGATCGGCCCCCGCCCGCTGATTCGCATCATGCCATAAGGCGGTTCCGCCTCTTGGCTAGCGCGGATCTCATCCTTTTCCAATATGGGGATGCGCCTCATGTCCTCAGCGCCCTGAAACCGCGCCGGGCAAAACCCGCCGGCCTCCCATTTTTTCCGATAAAACGGGCTGTTTTCCCAAACATAGTCAATCTGCTCGCGCAATCGGGCCAACTGAAGCTTCCTCATCTCCCGCTTGGGCAAAAGTTCCCCCACCGACCAGTATTTGTAGGGAACATTTGTCGTCTGTTGAATACCCTGCATCCGCATAACAAACCTCTCTGTCGCAAACAGAAATCAATTAGAACATGCCCAGCGGCCCGCCGAGGATCAGCATCAGGATCAGCATGACCACGGCCCAGGCGATGGACATAAGCCAGCCGGCCTTGAAGAAGTCCCCCATGGTGTAATGACCGGCGCCGTAAGTGATCAGGGGCACCGGGTCAAGGGGCAGCAAGAAAGCCGCGGAAACGGTGAAGGCCATGGGCACGATCAGCATCAGCGGGTTGATGCCGGCGGTGGTGGCGAAAGCCGCCAGAGTAGGCACCATGATGGAGACGATAGCCGGGTTGACCGGTACCAGCAGGTGGATCACGATGGTGAAGATGATAACCACCGCCAGCGCCATTACCGGGCTAGCTCCCTGAATGCCGCCCAAGGTGAGATTGGCCAGCCACTCAGCCGCGCCGGACTGATAGAAGGTCGTGCCAAGAGAAGTGGCGGAGCCGATCAGCAACAGCACTTCCCAGCCGACTTTTTGCGTTTTCCAGTCCAGGAAACCGAACCCCGGCAGGAAGAACAAAGCGGCGCCCAGGGTAGTAGTAGCCGGGATCGGCAGATGATGGACGCTCTCGGTGAGCCAGACGATAATCAAAAGAACCATCACGCCGATCCATTTTTTCTCGTTGACGCTCATGGGGCCCAATTCTTTCAATTCTTTGTTGATATCCTCCAGGCCCTGCAGCTTGGCGATTTCCGGTTTGTACACGAAAACGAGAATCAGCCAGGCCAGCACGGTAAGGATGAGCGCGGCGGGAATACCCAGGGCCGCCCACTTGGCGAAGCTGATACTCATGCCGGTCGTGCTCTCCAACAGGCCGAGGGCCTGCACATTCAGGGAGGAACCGGCGGGGGTGCCGACGCCGCCAATCAGCGCCGCGAAAGGAATGCCGATCAACAGCGACTTGGCGAAATTGCTCTTGCCCAGCGCCAAATTATTTTTCTCGATCAGCGACAGACCGATGGGGAAAAAGGCCGCCGCCACGGGCACGTCGGAGATCACCATGGAAGCGATCGACGCCACAAGCATAATATAGAAAAGAACACGTTGGGGACTGCCCTTCGACATCACGGAAAGCTGAAGGGAGAGACGTTTGCTGAGTCCGCTGCCCAGCAAGGCGTTGGCCAGGAAAAACGAGGACAAAACAAACAGGAAAGTAGGAGTAGCGAAATTTCCTACCGCCCCGCCCGCGTTGGCGGTGCCAATGACAACTTGCATAAAAACAAGCGCCAGGGATGATATGGCGATGGGCAAGATTTCCGCCACCCAGGCGATCACCGCCACGACCATCAGCGCCAGGGCTTTTTGGCCTTGAGGCTCCAGATCCTGTGAAATCGGGACGTTCGCGATGATGAAATAAACAACAATAGCGACAACCAACCAGATAAGTTTTTTCAAATTCTTAGGATCCATACTGCTAATTCCTCCTATTCTGTTGTTAGAGTAGCGCCCTGCGCGGCAAACCTACGGGGCTCATCCTGCCTCATTCTCGTCCTGATCATTCTCGTCCTCCTCATCCCATTAAAGTCCCATTAAAGTGAATCTTTTCACAAAAAAATAGTAACATAAACAAGCATTTCAAGAGAAATACTTGTTTACGATTGTATTATTTGCAAATCCGATTAAATAAACCCTGTCATTCCGGGCTTATCTAGTTATCCTCCTCGTCATCCTCCCCGTCGTCCTGGTCTTGTACTAAATATTTGCACAAAAGCCCCGCCGCGATGATGGCCGCCTCCTGCTCGCTCCGGCCAACGATCTCCCCCGCGGCGTATTGGCGCGCCATATCGGCGCTGCCCACGAATACGTCTATGTCAAAATTCCTTTCCAACCGCTCCCGCAGCTTGATATTTTCCAGCCCGCCGTTGGCGCATTCCAGTATCCGCTCATTTTTCTCGTCCAGAGAGCCGATAATACTCACCCCGACGCCATCCAGTGTCTGATTAAACAATTCTAAAGGTACCGTCTCGGCGATGGTCTTGATATTAAAAATCAGATCCAAAATGATGCTGTTGGAATCTATCTCCGGGTCGATGGGGAAAGTGCTGGGAAAAGACACCTCCCCGTCGTCGGCCACAAAACCGATGGAGACTAGATTACCTCTGACAGCGACGCCAATATACATAATTAAAAATAACCTCCCCCTGCCGGCCCAATATCCCAGGGCAGCGTCGCGAGACGACGCCTAAGCCGAGATGTCGGAACTGATCCATTGCGCCACATATTTCAAAAACATTTTGAGCACCGGGGAAATATCCACATTATTTTGAATCACCAAGTAAAGCTTGCGCTCGATATTTGGGGTAATGCCGATGGTGGACAAAAGCGGATCGTTGGCGCCCGCCGCCGCCGTTTTGGCGGAAAGCACAGTAATCCCGATATCCTCCCTGGTCAGGCCCAAAATCGTGGGCACCGAGGAACAGGTCATCAGGATTTGCGGGGCAAAGCCCGCCGCTTTGCAAGCCAACTCAAGATCGTGGAAATGCCCGGACACAGGCGGCGGCACGATAAAATTCTCCTGACGCAGCTCTTTAAGGCTCACCCGCTTTCTGAACGCCAAGGGATGCTGAACACTGGTGATCAGCACCATGGAGTCGGTATAGAGGGGAAAAGCCTGAAAATTATACTTTTTAGGAACAGTCTGAACAATGGCCGCGTTGATCTTTGACTCGGTCAGCATCTCGATCAACTCATCATCCTGACGCTCAATCAAACTGAGCTTGACCCCCGTATACTCCCGATTGAAAGAGGCCAGCAGCTTCGGGATCGGGTAATACCCGACCGCTGGAATAATGCCGATGGAAAGATAACCTTTGCCGAGGGAAACATACTCTTGGATACAGCGCTGGGTAGCGTTCATCTCCGCCACTACCCGGGCGGCGTGAGAAATGAAGTCTTCCCCGGTATTGGTCAGATGGACGGAGCGGGTGGTGCGGACAAAGAGACTTACCCCTAATTCCTTTTCTAAATTGATGATTTGCTGCGATAATGAGGACTGCGAGATATTCATTTCTTCGGCGGCCTTGGAAAAGCTGCGATGTTTGGCTACAGCCAAGGTATACTCCAGCTGATATAATTGCATGACATCCCCCTTCCATGTACACACACTTTCCTATCCTATAGCCCTGCCCGCATCCCCCCCACTATAATAAATTGTCCCTCCCCTATTCGGATGTGTCTACCCTGCCGAGTGATTGAGCAAACGATTTTTAAGCCCCGGGACAATCATACAGTAAATGGCAGGCTCTGTCAATCTTCGCCGCGAATTAATCCGTTTCATTTCGCGAATTCCATTTCGCGAATTTTTCGCGAATTCGCGAATCCATTTAGCTAATTGCCGCGAATTACCGCGAATTACCGCGAATTGCCAGATTGACATTGTAAACGCGAGTTTTGCAATTTACCTGTTTCTGTAGTATCATTTACATTAATAATTCACCGTATCATTACACTGACCATTGACCAGAAAGGCAGGTATTACTGAATGATTGACGTATTGCTTTCCGGCTGTAACGGCCGCATGGGACAGGCCGTGGTGAGCCAATGCGGCCCGGCCGGGCCGCGAATTGTCGCCGGCTATGATCAAAGCGCTGTAAAACAGAATGATTTTCCGGTGTATGACAGCTTTTCCCTCATCGCGGAGGCGGCTGATCTGGTGATCGATTTCAGCCATATTTCCGCCACCCCGGCGGTGTTGGCTTATTGCCAGGCCAAAGGCCTGCCCCTGGTGCTTTGCACCACCGGCATCAAGGGGGATCTGGAGGCCAAGGTTCTGGCGGCCGCCGCGGCTATCCCCATTTTCAAGTCCTTCAATATGTCGCTGGGGATCAGTCTTTTATTGTCCCTGGCGCGGCAGGCGGCCAAAGTGCTGGGCGATACCTGCGATATTGAGATTATTGAGAAACACCACAATCAAAAGCTAGACGCGCCCAGCGGCACGGCCCTGATGATCGCCGACGCCGCGGCTGCCGGCCTGAATTTTCAGGCGGAGTACATCCGCGACCGCGGCCTGCGCCAAAGCAAGCGGGGGCGCGGGGAAATCGGCATTCACTCCGTCCGGGGCGGCGCTATTGTAGGCGAGCACGAGGCCATGTTTATCTGTCCCCAGGAGATTATTTCCATCAGCCACTCAGCCCAATCACGGGAGATCTTCGCGCGGGGCGCCGTCAAAGCCGCCGGTTTTCTGCTGGGCAAAAAACCGGGGATCTACACCATGGACGATCTGGTCAACTCCCTGATCCAATAAGTGTAAATAACCACTTGCGTACTGGTAAATATTGTGATATTATGTCAATGAGGCGCCGTCAGCGCCCAAGCGGTTGCACCCTCCGAAAGGGGGGATGCCTATGGTCACATGGTCGGAACTAATACAGTTCGGTCTATTAGTGATAGGGATTATCGCCCTGATGAAGGCAAGAAAAAAGTAGCCGCCAAACCACACCCCAGGTTCCGGCTACTTTAATCTGGAATACTGAGGGCGTAACCAGCGCTGGCGGCGCCTCTCTGGCGTTTATTATATTCGCTGCCGCCGTTACTTGTCAATAACTTTTTTTACTCCCTTGCTATGTGCATGCACAAAAGCCGGCCGGCCCGCCAGGAAACCCAAACCTCGTCCGTCAGGAACTCATTGCTGATCCCAAAAGGGGAATCGCTGACATAACGCCCTTCCCTGGGCTGGTATTTCAGGCCCCGCTGCGCGAAACCCTCCACAGTGGGTGTCAGGGCGAAAAATGAGAGGTAATCCCCCTTTTTTCCCCGGATCCGCTGGCCCCGCCGGGGCAGGAATATACGGGTCCCGCCGTCCTCAAGACAAACCGCCGGCCCGAGCCGGCTTTCGCCGTCGCCGGCATCCCGCTCACCGGCCTCGGCGTCCAGATCACTGTAGCCGGCCTCCGGCGGCCCGCCGCTCCCGACTGCCCAGCCGCCGCCCTTTTGCCGGTAAATCGCTAGGTATTTTGGCGCCAGCGCCAAATGCAGCAGCTGAATATTGGCATAACTATGATCCGGTCGGCCGCCCAGGCCCCCCCAAATCCGGATGTCCCCGTATCCCGCCCGCAGCGCCGCTTTCAGCGCCAGGCTCCCGTCGGTATCGTCCTTCGCCGCCGGTACCCGGATCAAATGACAGCCGCCGGCCGTCAGCGCCGCCAACTGCTCGGCGGACAGAGAATCCATATCCCCGATTACCTGGTGGGGCATGAGTCCCAGCGCCAGCAAATGGCCCGCCCCGCTATCCGCCGCCAGCACGGCGCCAGCCGTCAGCGCTCTTTGCCGAAACATGGCCTTGTCCTCTATTTTACCGCCTAATACCAAAACACAGCGTTCCGGATACTTGTATCCATCCTTAATCATGCCCATGCCCGTATTCGCCCTCAATTTCCCGCAGAAAGCTGACATAGCGCCGGTAGCGGCCCTCGTCGAGCTTTCCCGCCGCCGCCGCTTGACGCACGCCGCAGTCCCTTTCCTTATCATGCGAGCAGGAAGCGAAAGGGCAATCCTCCGCCCAGGCGGCGAATTCCGGATAAAAGGCGGCCAGATCTTCCCGCTTTACCGCCGCCGGCAAATCGATCCGACTAAAGCCGGGAGTGTCCGCCACCCAACCGCCCCCCGCCAACGGGATCCATTCCACATGGCGGGTCGTATGCCGGCCCCGGCCCAGCTTTTCGCTGACATCGCCGGTTTTCAGCGCCAGCCCGGGCCGGATCTGATTCAGCAAGCTGGACTTGCCCACGCCGGACGGCCCGGCCAGCACAGTGGCCTGGCCCGCCAGCCGCTCTCGCAGCTCGCTTATGCCTTGCCCGCTGAGGGCGCAGGTGATCACCTGCGCCAGCCCCGCCGCCTGGTACGGCGCTGTTAGCTCCGCCAAATCGCCCCGCTCCGCCAAATCCTCTTTGTTCCAGCAGAGCAGCGGGGCGATCCCCGCCGTCCGGATCATGATCAGCAGCTTGTCCAGCAGCCACAGATCCGGCGGCGGGTCGCCGGCGGCCAGCACGACCAGCGCCTGATCCACATTGGCCACCGGCGGGCGGATCAGCCGGTTTCGCCGGGGCAGAATCGCCTCGATTACCCCTTCCCGCCGCTCAGAATTCACGATGGCGAAGGCCACCCGATCACCGGCCAGAATATCCTGCTTTTCCCGACGCAGGCGGCCTCGGGGCCGGCATTCCCAAAGCTCGCTCGGGCTGTCGCTCGCGTCCCTACCCTCAGCGCCGGCCTCAGTGACAGCGCCGGCGCTGTCATAGTCGCTGTCGGCGGAGGCGTCACCCTCGATGCCCCTGACGCCGTCACTGCCTCCGGCTACGCCGCCGGCTCTATCGCCGACGCTGTGCTTGTCCGCGTCCCTACCCTCAGCGTCGCCGCCCGCCGCCGCCGTAACATAATAAAAGCCACCATATCCTTTCAAAATCCGCCCCTGGCGCAAAAAAACTCCTGCCCCCTCTCCGCCGCCGCGCTAGTCCTTCCGCGGCGCCCGGCACACCGTGCCCGTCCCGGCACCCGGCACCCAGCGCCCGGCTCCCAGCTCCCAGCGCCCAGCTCCCGGCACCCAGCTCCCAGCTCCCAGCGCCCGGCACCCAGCTCCCGGCTCCCAGCTCCCGGCACCCAGCTCCCAGCGCCCGGCTCCCGGCGCCCAGCTCCCGGCACCCAGCTCCCAGCGCCCAGCTCCCGGCACCCAGCTCCCAGCTCCCAGCGCCCGGCACCCAGCTCCCGGCTCCCAG
>JAISDE010000154.1 GCA_031265035.1 Peptococcaceae bacterium
AACGCGTCCATACATACCGGGGCGGCCAGGTTTTACCGGGAGAGATTTGGGATTGAGATAAATCCGGAGAAGATAGTGCCTTGATTCGGCGCTGGCGTATGTGTAGAGAGGACAGGTAACCGCGTTGTGGAAATGTTCGTAATTATGGCGGAAAGCCAGGCGGTGCTGCTGCTTTATATCCTGACGGGAGTTTTGATCCGGCGGCTGAAATTGTTGGATGGGCCGCGGATCCAAGGTTTTATGCAGTTTGTTCTCTACGTCACTTTGCCATGCACGATTTTCAACTCCACGGATTTGGATTTTTCCGCCGAGCGCTTGCGGGCCGCCTGGTGGACATTGATTTTGTCCCTCTTGATCACCGGGCTGTCCATTCTTTTAGGATGGCTTTTGTTTCGGCGGCAGGATAAGTCCGGGGAAGACAAAATTATACGTTTCGGCCTGATGTGCAGCAACTCCACCTTCGCCGGGATACCGCTGCTTTCCTATGCTTTTGGGCAGGAGGCGGTGTTTTACGCTTCTATTTTTATCGCGCCGGCCCGGATTTTGCTCTGGTCGGCGGGCGTCTCGCTTTTGACCGCTCTCCCGCTGAAAAGTAAAGTAAAAAATATGTTTCTAAATCCGGCCACCATAGCGCTAGCGATCGGGTTTATCAGGCTGTTGAGCGGCGTCCATTTGCATCCGGTGCTGACCACCGCTTTGCGGGGCATCGGCGATTTGACCGCTCCCCTTTCCATGATTACCGTGGGCGGTATCTTGGCGGAAGTCAATTTTAGCGAGGTGGTGGAAAAAAGGACTTTACTGTTTTCTTTTCTCAGGCTGGTCGTTTTGCCCGGCCTTGTTTTGCTCGCCCTGAAACCGTTGGTGAGGGACGATTTGATTCTTGCCGTCTGCGTGATACTCACCGCTATGCCGGCGGGTACTATGACGGCGCTGCTGGCCAGAAAATATCAGGCGAATGACGCTTTCGCCTCGAAATGTATCACGGTAAGCACCGTTTTGTCTTTAGTCACTGTGCCGTTGCTCGCCTATTTTCTTTAAGGCGGTCGGCGGCTATTTGGGCGCTCAGGGCAGGGCAGCGACAAAAAAAGGAGGTCAATATGCAGTATGAGCTATTAGGCGGTCAGGGCAACCGGGTTTCCCGGCTGGGATTTGGCGCCATGCGGCTGCCGCAGCTGGCGGACGGCAAGGTAGACCGGGAAAAAACAACGGCGATGATCGATTACGCCTACCGGCACGGCGTGAATTATTACGATACGGCCTATGTCTACCATGGCGGCGAGTCGGAGGTAGCCTTGGGGGAGGCTTTGTCCGCCTACCCCAGAAGCAGCTTTTGCCTGACGGACAAGCTGCCCATCTGGTTTTGCAAAACCGAGGGGGACGCGCCGCGAATTTTCGCGGAGCAGCTAAAACGGTGCCGTACAGACTATTTTGATTACTATTTGCTGCACTCTATGGACAGGGAGCGCTGGCTACGGGTAAATGAGTTGGGCGCCCTGGACTTTCTGGACAGGATGAAGAAGGAGGGGGCAATAAAAAACCTCGGCTTTTCCGCCCATACGGACGCCGAGACGCTGGAAATGATTTTGGCCGCTTATCCCTGGGATTTGACGCAGCTGCAGCTTAATTATGTGGATTATACACAGCTGGATATGAAGAGGCAATATGAGGCGGTGGTCAGGCGGGGGCTGCCCTGTGTGGTGATGGAGCCTTTGCGGGGGGGATTTTTGGCCGCTTTGCCGGCGGATCTGGCGGCGCCGCTGACCGCCGCGGACGGCGGTGAGGCTTCGTGCGCCAGTTGGGGATTTCGCTGGTGTATCAGCCATGAGCACATGCGGGTGATCCTCTCCGGAATGAATACTTTGGAGCAAGTGCGGGAAAATGTCGCGATTTTCGAGGCGGCCCAAGCGCTCAACCAGCAGGAAATGGCCGCCCTGGAGCAGGTGAGCGGCTTGATCGTTGGGACGCGAACCGTGCCTTGCACCGGTTGCGCTTACTGCATGGATTGCCCGGCCGGGGTGAATATTCCCGCCATTTTCGCGATTTACAACCGTTATATGTTGTATAAGGTGAAATTTCGCTCTAAATCGGAGTATTACGCTTTGCCGGAGAAGGCCAGGGGTTCCGCCTGTCAGTGGTGCGGTGTCTGCGTGTCCCATTGCCCTCAAGGGATCGCTATCCCGGTGGCGATTGAGAAAGCCCACGACCTTTTATATCATTTGGATTCCCGGTGGCAGGTAGCGCTGGAAGATTAAGGCGCGGGCGGTGGCGGTAGGTTGGGGATCGGACGGCGCGCGGGGGCGGGAAGTCAGGCGGCGCCGGAGGATTGGGGGGTCAGGCCAAAGTGTTGAAAAAAGCTCAGGCCCTCAGTGATTTGCCGCGGGAAATCCTCATAAGAGCGGGCTTCCACCGCCAGGCCGCCGGTATAGCCCATTTTGGCGATAGTATCAAAAAAGGGCTCATAATCAAAATCATCCGCTAAAGTTGGGAAGCGCCGGGTGGGGAAGACATCGTACGGATAATCAATATGCAGGTGTTTGATATAGTCCTTGTAGACAATAAGGTTGGCGAAAGGCTCGCCGGCGCTCATAAAGTGCCGCAAGTCACATAGGGTGTCGATGGCCGGCGCCCCAAGCTCCGCCCGAATGCCCACAAACTCGGCGAGGGTGTTGCCGAAATTGGTGCGATTTTTACTGGTCAGCTCTAATAGGGTTCCCAGCCCCTCCCGGGCCGCCGTCAGCGCCGCCAGAGAGAGGGTTTCCATGATTTTTGCCCGATACTCCTGAATGCCCTTGCCAAAAACCGGCATCATACGGACGTTGCCCTGAGCGTAAATGATGTATTGACAGCCAAGCTCGGCCGCGCGGAAAACTTCTGTCTTGATTTTTTCCTGATAGCTTTTATAATCAAAGGTGGGGGATAAAATATTTTCCGCCGGGGGATAGGGATTGGGAAGCGCGATCACCTCAAGACGGCAATGGGATAAGAAGCGTTTGAACGCGATAAACTCATCGTCCGACATGGTCAGCAGGTTTTCCAGCGGGAATTCTGTGAAATCGTAGCCGGCCCGGGACATCGCCTCAAAACGATCCTTTTGGAATACGTCGGGATAGCAGCCCAGCTTGATCATGAAACAACCTCCTTACGCGGCGGGCGCCGGCGGGAACTTTTCTCGCGGCATCGCGGCAGGCGCCGAGCCTCGCGTATATTGTATGACGGCGGATCGGCTATGTCAATACGGCGCGAGGGGCGCCGGTGAGCTATGGGTGGGAGAGGGGATTGAAGCCATGCGTATATTGGTCGCTTGCGACTCATTCAAAGGCAGCCTGAGCAGTCAGGCGGCGGCGGGAAGCGTCGCCGCCGGCGTTCGTCGGGTTTTTCCGGCGGCGGAGATTGATTTTCTGCCGATCGCTGACGGCGGGGAAGGCACGGCGCTGACCCTGACTGAGGCTTTGGGCGGCCGGCGGCATATCGTCCGGGTTACCGGGCCTTACGGCGGGCCGGTGGACGCCATGTTTGGCGTCTTGCCCTCGGGTGAGGCGGTTATGGATATGGCCGCCGCTTCCGGGCTGACGCTGACGCCGCCGACTGGCCCGGATATTATGCGGGCTACCACCTACGGCACAGGGCAATTGATCGCCGCCGCCTTGGAGCAAGGCTGCCGCGGAATATATTTGGGCATTGGCGGTTCCGCCACCAACGACGGCGGCTTGGGTGTCGCCGCCGCTTTGGGGGTCAGGTTTCGGGACGGCCAGGGCCGGGAAACCGGACACGCCGGCCAAGATTTGGCGGCGATTAGGGAGATAGATTTATCCGGCCTGGATCCGCGCCTGCGGGACACAGAGTTGCTTGTGCTCTGCGATGTGACCAACCCTTTGTGTGGGCCGACAGGCGCCGCCCGGATATACGGCCCGCAAAAGGGCGCCAACGCCGCCGAGGTGGCGGCGCTGGACGAGGGGTTGAGCCATTTGGCCGCTGTCGTCAAGGAGAAATTGGGGTTAGATCTGGCGGCTGCCCCCGGCGCCGGCGCCGCGGGCGGCCTGGGTTTTGGCCTGATGGCTTTTTTGGGCGCCAAGCTGCGGCCGGGCATCGATTTTTTGCTGGACGCCGCCGGCTTCGCCGCCAAAATCCGGCAGGTGGATCTGGTCATTACCGGTGAGGGTCGGTTGGACGGGCAGTCGGCCTTTGGGAAGACCCCGGCGGGAATCGCCCGGCGAGCCGCCGAGTTTGGCGTGCCCACAGTGGCAGTCGCCGGCTCTTTGTCCGGCGACCTGAGCGGCGTATACGCCGCCGGTATCCGCGGGGCGGAGGCCGCTGTCTGCGCGCCAATGTCGCTGGAGGCGGCGATGGCCGGGGCGGAAGCTATGCTGGCCAACGGCGCCGAGCGGCTTATGCGGGCGATTGACGTGGGCATGTCTTTAGGAAGCGGGTAGTTTGAAAACAGCGTAACTTCTGAGTCGCGTTCGTAGTGTAGCGCTAGTATGTAATTATTTTAGCCAAATGTTTGGTATTTGTAAATAAAACTTGCCACAATCAGGGCTTATTGAAAACGCTAACGGGCTTTTCAGTAAGCCTTGATTGTCATCAGCGGACTGACAAAAATGGCACGTAATTTGCTTGTATAAATGAAATGTTAAGCCGAGTTGGGCAGGGTTGAGTTGTTTGAGGCGCGAGTTTTTGATGCAGGAGGAAGGAATGAGCATGTTCCTTATGCCCCCCCGGGTTTACGCCGGCGAGGGCGCGCTGGAGGAATCCGCCGATTTTATCGCCAAATTGGGTAAAAAGGCGCTGATTGTCACCGATAGGGTGATGGAAAAGCTGGGCAACATAAAAAAGTTGACCGACGCGCTTGAGGGCGCGGGCGTTGATTACGCCGTTTACGCTGAGGTCAACGCCGAGCCGACCGACGAGATCGCGCAGGCGGGAGCGGAGGCTTATAAGCGAAATAGCTGTGATTTTCTCATAGCTATTGGCGGTGGCAGCCCCATTGATACGATGAAGGCCATAGGTGTGGTGGCCGCTACGGGTCGGCATATCAATAGCTTCCTGGGGCAGGTGATTGAGGTTCCCCTGCCGCCGACGGTAGCCATCCCCACCACGGCTGGCACAGGCTCCGAGGCCACGCAATTTACGATTATCTCCAATACGAAGGATGATATCAAAATGCTGCTCAGGGGAGCGACTTTGATGCCTGGGACAGCCATTGTGGATCCGCGGTTTACGGTAACGGCGCCGCCGGCCATTACGGCGGCCACGGGAGTGGACGCTCTTACCCACGCCATAGAGGCGTATACATCCCGCCGGGCGAATATACTTTCCGATACCTTCGCTCTGGCCGCTGTCAGGCGCGTTACGCGTTATTTGCCCGCGGCCTTTGATACGGGCGCCGATATACAGGCGCGGCAGCAAATGGCGATCGGGGCGCTGGAGGCGGGCATCGCGTTTAACAACGCGTCGGTAACGATTGTGCATGGGATGAGCAGGCCGATCGGCGCCTTGTTTCATGTGCCCCACGGTATATCCAACGCCATGTTGCTGGTGAGATGTTTGGAATTCGCTTTGGCTGGCGCCGCGGATCGTTTTTGTGATCTGAGCAAAGAGGTTGGCCTGTACGAGGCGGGCATGACCGAGAGGGAAGGCGGGCTGGCTTTTGTAAACGCCGTGGGCGATCTTTGCGCTCACCTGCGGATCCCGACGCTGGAGGAATATGGCATTGACCGGGGAGATTTTTTCGCGCGGATCGATAAGATGACCGAGGATGCCCTGGCCAGCGGTAGCCCGGGCAATACGGTGAGGCCGGTAAAAAGCGCTGATATCAAGCGGCTTTACGCGGAATTGTGGTCTTAGGCGCCGGCGGCGCGGTAGCAAGGCGTAGCGGTAAGCAAAGGGCGGCGGCGAGACAAGGCGCGGCTCAGGTCGGCAAATGAAGGAAGGAGAAAATCGGCATGACAGAGAAATTACGATTTTTCGCGGGTGGACAATGGTTGACTTCCCAAACAGACAAATATATGGATGTGTATAATCCCAGCACCGGCGAGGTTACGGCGCGAACGCCGTGTTGCACTGTAGCTGAGGTCAAACAGGCGGTAGCGGCCGCTAAGGCGGCTTTTCCGGCTTGGAGCGATACGCCCGCGCTCAAGCGGGTGCAGGTGTTGCATAAATTGCGGGCCTTGCTGAATGAGCATATGGATGAATTGACGTATTTGGTGGCTTTCGAGAATGGCAAGGCATGGGGGGACGCGGCCGGCGATGTGGCGAAGGCGATAGAGGCCACCGAGTTCGCTATTGGCGCCCCGACCCTGATGATGGGCGAAGCCCTGATGGATACCGCCAACGGTTATGATACCGTGCTATACAGGCATCCGCTGGGGGTATTCGCCGGTATTGTACCCTTCAATTTTCCCGCCATGATCCCGATGGGATGGATGACGCCGTTATGCGTGGCGTGCGGCAATACCATCGTGATAAAAGCCGCCAGCATGACGCCCCAGTCAGCCATGCGCATAGCTGGGTTATATAAGGAGGCGGGGCTGCCGGACGGCGTGATCAATCTTGTCACCTGCTCCCGGCGGGAAGCGGAGACTTTGCTTGAGCATCCGGATATCAAAGGCATATCCTTTGTAGGCTCTACCGCTGTGGGTATGTCGGTTTACTCTAAGGCGGCGGCGTTCGGCAAAAGGGCGCAGGCGCTTTGCGAGGCGAAAAACCATGCTCTTATTTTAGAGGACGCTCCTGTTGAGCGGACGGCGGCGGGTATTATCAACGCCGCTTACGGTTGCGCTGGTGAGCGTTGCATGGCTTTGCCGGTGATCGCGGTTCAGGAGACCATAGCTGATCAATTAGTCGGCGCGATCAAAGAAAAAGCGCTGAAACTCAAGGTGGGTCCGGCGTACGAGAAAGACACGGATGTGGGGCCGCTGGTCAGCGCCGGGCACAAAAAATCTGTGGAGGATTGGATTACCAAAGGGATCGAGGAAGGGGCCGAGTTGGTGTTGGACGGCAGAGGTTATAAAGTGCCGGGCTACGAAAACGGTTTTTTTGTCGGGCCGACGATATTGGATCATGTCAAGGCGGGCATGAGTGTAGGCGATCAGGAAGTGTTCGGGCCGGTGCTATGCGTAAAACGGGTTAAAGACTTTGAGGAAGGGATCAGGATTATGAACGACAATCCCTTTGCCAACGGCTCGGTAATTTTTACGCAAAACGGCCATTATGCCAGGGAATTTGTCAAACGCACGGATGGCGGCATGGTAGGCGTGAATGTAGGTATTCCCGTGCCTGTGGGTGTATTTCCGTTTTCGGGGCACAAACAGAGCTTCTTCGGCGACCAGCATTGTCTTGGGAAAGACGGCATCCGCTTTTACACAGAATCCAAGACGGTCACAAGCCGTTGGTTCGATGAGGCGGAGATGAAGCGGGAAAAGATAGATACCTGGGACGGCACGATTTAAGCGCTCATTGAAGACGGGCGGCGCCGCGCCTCACCCGCCTTTTACGTTAGCATGGCTTCCTGCTCAAGCCGAACCCTTAGCTTTAGCATATGCTCGATGCAGGGAATACAATCATGCAATTCCGGCAGTTCCAATAAAGAAGTCAATCTTTGCCCGTAAGAATCTGAAAATCCTACGGTGTATTTCGCGTATCGCGACAAATCTTCTTTAGCCATTTTCCACGCTCTCACTTCTGGCAGGATCTCCCGCCGTAATCGGGCAAGCATAGAGAAGCCGCCATAGTCTATATCGCCCCAATGGCGGAACTCGCGACCCTCCGGCAGGGCAGAAACTATCGCTTGAAGAAAAACACCCTTGGCGGGGCTATACTGGCCGCCGTGAAACAAAACTAGCTCATCGTTTTCTTTGTGTTTATGAATATATTCGACATAGTTCGCGCGATTCTCAATGGAGAGGATACGGCGGGTATCCGCCCCCAGCGCGATCTTGCCCTGATTAACGTCCTCAATAGTCAACACGCCGCCAAAGGGCAGGAGAGAAAAATCAATCTCGCCCTTTGGCAGCGCGATAGAAAGTGGGCCGGAGAACTCAAATTGCTCGGGATAACGGACAATTCCTACCGACCGCAACGCTTCCTCGTCACCGCACTCATCTTGAATGAGATATTTTTTTAAGATTCGTATGAGACGGGCCTTTACCGAACGCTCAAAACGTTTGGAGTCCCCAAAACATCGGGTTGAGAACACCCGCTCAAATGTCTCGATTTCTGTCCTGTCCGCCAAACAGGCAATCGCCTTTAATAAATCGTCCCGTTCCGATACATTCTCGGGCAAGCTGCTGCCCGCCGAGCGCTTGCGGGTGATCGCGGCGATCGTATCCTCTAGCCACCGGGCCGCCCATTCTTCTTTCGCGTTGTTTCGCAGGCCCCGCAACTGTGAAAGCAGGTCGTCTACCGCGTCGCCTTTCGGTTGTCTGACGAGATAAGCGTACACCCGCTCAATTCTCTCGAAATTAAGCCACAGCCTGGACAGAATATGATCCCGCTGCCCTCGCGCCCACTCATATTCAACCAAACCCCCGTCAGCTAAATCCAGCACCGCCTGATTGATATCTTTGCGGATTGCGGGATTCTCAATATTGTAGGCATTAAAATCAGTTTGCCCATTATCGTACAGCCTCATCATCCTGCGCCGGGAAGGCGTTTGACCGCGGACATAGGCGGGGCTGTTCTCATACCAGTCGACAAGAAGGGATAGAATCCGCTTTTTATAATCACCGCTCATCGGCTAATTCCTCCAGCTGTTTTGGCTCAAATGCCCGCACGCATGTTTTGCGTCCTTCCCTCAATACACCAAGATTGCGGTCGACCAATGTGGCGATATCGGCGATTTTATCCGGCGGGGCGGCCAAAATCACCTGAAAGTCAAAACGCCTGAGTAAACCGACACTCTGAATAATCCGCTCCCCGTCCATTTTGGAAAAAGCCTCATCAAACAGGATCAGGCGAGCCGTATTGGGGATTTTGTCGCGCCCCACGCGATATAACTGGACAAATGACGCCAACACGGCTATATAAAATGGCGTCTGGGTCTCGCCGCCCGATTTTTTGCCCATTGTCTTTGAGAGCCGCTCCGATTCCCCGGTTGGTTTGAGAACTTCCAGATCGAAAGCCAAATAATTTTTATAGTCGGTAAAAAGCTGAATACGTTTTTCATAATCCTCGTAGCCAAGCGCGGTTTTTTTGCTGTCGTCATTGGTTATGATAGCGAATAGCTCCGCGATTTCTTCCTTATATTTCGCGTTGTACTGCTCCGACAACAAATTATAGCCGCCTGAAAGCAACATCTCATCCACGATCATGTCGTAATAGCGTTTCCACTCGGGCTTGGCGATGATACGGAACCGGTAAGTGTCCTCACCAAAGCTGGCGCCTCGCATCGCGGCGTTTACTTCCTCAATCTGCCGGCGGGCGTTGAAGATATTGCTTTGCAATCTGCTCAGAAAGTCTTCTTGGAACTGTTGAAAAGCCTTTTGTCGCGCGTCCGCTATTTTGGCCTCATAATCCGGCAATTTATTTTCCGAGTACTCAAGCCACACCTGCTCATAGGCGGTATTTTCCGGCCGGTCAATATCATAGCCCATTTTATAGGTCTCATTATATTCCCGCCGCAAATCCCGGGTACGTACCCATGACTCATCCCTCGCGTTCCGCGAGCGGCTTTGCTCCCGGGGAAAGGCTTTGTAAATCTCATCCGCCTTGCCCCGGGAGGAAAGCTCCCGCTCATACCTCAAACTCCCTGTTTTCTCAACCCAGTCTTCCTCATACCCGGCCGCGAGCTTATGCCGCAGTATGCTGGCGTCATTCTCAAGCCTCGGCAGCGTCTCCTCATCGCAGACCCGCAGTTTTTCAATTATACCGCCTTTTTTGCCCTCTAAATCCCGAATGTGATTACCTGTTTCCACAAGAGCTCTTTCCCGTTCGGCCAGCCTGGCCCTAAGTGTCTCGATCTCGCTCTTATCAATTGAGTCGGCGTCGGCTAGCAATCTTTTTATCGCCGTTTCCACAGAAGACAGTTCCTGATAGCCCTTTGCCGCGGCCAAAACGCGCTCCGCCTCGAAATCGCTTAAACGGGCGAGGCTGTCCGCTTCCTTAAAAGCGGTGATCAAAGAGGCGTAAACGGACAACTCTTGGGACAGCCGCGACAGATCGGCGTTCACGCTTGCCAGGCGCAGCCTGGTTCCGCCCTGCCCAATCGCCGGATCTTTCCAGCGCTTTGGATCCATCGCGCGAACCACGAAATTCTGGTAAAGCACACCGTCGTCGGTGACAGATGTTCTGTATTCCCGCAGCTGGCGAATAGAGTCACATTTTTTTACCCGCCCTAAAGTAAAGTCGATAAACAGTCGTACCGACGGGTTTTTTGTGTCAAGCTCCTCGGCCAGGCTGCCGGCGTCCCCGGTTGGACCCATTCGCTGAAGCTTTTCCGTGTCAACCAGTCCCGTGGCATAAACAGCCATCTGTTTTTTTATGGCGTCGTACAATTGAAAGGCTGTATAAAAATGTTCCGGCGAGACAATGACATAGAATTTTTGCGTATGCAAATAACCCTCAATTACATTTCTCCATCGATCGCTGAGGATTTCCGCCGCCTCAGCCACAATCACCGCTTTGGCCTCGGCGCCAAAACGGGCGCGCAGGCGGCTTTCGATCGCCGCTTTTAGGTCGACAGCATCCTGGGGGAACTGATAAATACCTTTTTCCAGCGACTCCTTTTCTTTTTTCAGCTCCCCGCGGCGGCGCGCGGCCTCACTCTGCGCGTCAAAAAGGCGCTGGCCAAGACTTTTACAACTGTCGCGATAAGAGCCAACAGCGTCGGAAAAGGCCAGAATCTGTTTGGCGCCTATGTTGATGATGTCCTCGGCGCCAGCGTCCCGCAATATACCCAGGCTCTCGGACAGCGACGCCCCTTGGGCGCGGAGCGCCATTATACGCTCATGAAGCAGCGGTTCCACTATAGACGGGCCGATTAGTGAGATATGCTCATTAATATTGGCGATAACAGATCTCCACGCCTTGACCGCGCGGCGCAGCAACGCGGAAAACTGCTCAAAGTCGTCTTTTAGAGTGTTATAATAGTGTTTCTTTTCCTCGATCTGCCTTCGCAGATCCTCAAGACGGCGGGCGTTCTCATTGCTGTCAAGCTGGAGCCTCAAGCCGTCGCGCTCTGTCTGTAGTTGTTTCTGCTCGGTCTCGGCTTGGGCCAGCTTTTCCCCCAATGAGGTTAGATCCTCCCTCAGCCGGCTCGCGCCCCGCCGCGCTCGCTCTATCTCGCTCTCTTTCATCTCCCGCTCCGCTCTGTCGAGCAGATAGCTATATAATTTCTCACTTTCCCGATTTTTGACGAACTCACTGTGGGACTCGATGATTTTCGCCAATAAGCCAACCCGCTCCTGTAAAATCAGCGACTCTTTTCTCAGCGTGTCATAACTGCGGATATTTTCCTGCATGTCGGCGATGTCAATCTTCTGCTCCTCGCCGCAGACAAAATCCGTGATAAATTGCTGTATATCCACATTGGGATTAAAGGACACGGCTTTCTTCAAAAGCTCCGCGAAACGTTTGGGCTGCAAACCGCCGAGTTTGCCGCACAAATCCTCCCGAAAATCCCTGTTGACGTTGGTGGTATAGCTATGCCCCGCCTGGAAATTCGCGCGAATATAAGCCCGTAATCCCTCGATGCTCAGGGGGTAGCTTTTCTCAGCTTTTTGTTCTGTGAGCTCGCTCTCTGGTATTGGCCCGTCAAAACGGAAGAAAAGCTTTTGGCAATCGTTCTCGCCAAAAGTATCGAAGCAACAGCCGGCTGAAAAATAGCTCTTTTTCAGATCGTCATAAAACTCCAAAACGATATAACTGGTAAACCGCCCACTTCTCAAGTAACGAAATCCCGAGTCCTCGTCGTCCCCGAGCTCGCCCCGCAGATACCCGGTTAGCGTCCGGGTTCCCCGGCCGCTGGCCGCCTTATTGAAGAACGAGCCGCTGGTGTCACTTAAAAGCACCAACTGCATAGCGTCGATAATAGTTGATTTGCCGGAAGAATTTTTGCCCGTCAAAAAATTGATTTTATCGAACTCAATCATCTCATGACTGAAGTAATACCAATGGACAAGGAGCAAGCGCTTTAATACTTTCATCCCTCATCCTCCTGTATAGCTTCCTCCGGCGCCGGCTCATAACGTATTTCTTCCAGCTCAGACATCATATCATTGATACCTTGGCCTGAGACGATCGCCAAAATAGACGGCAGGATCAAAACGCGGTTTCCGTCCGGTTCCCAAGCTGTCGCCTCCATCTTTTCAATGATGTTGAAATGCGCGAGCGCCCGCTGCGCTTCCAGACGTTCTTTTTGCGTTGATTTACCATTTCTCAAAAGCCCGAGGGTAGTCATCTTTTGAATAACATCAAGAGTGCTGGCGGGGACGGTGTGAAAGCTGCTGGCCTGTTCCCGCCGCTCCTCGTAAATCAGGCGGCAGGTATAGAGAAAAAGCGTCGTGAACTGATCCAACCGATAGCGATTATGATCATATTTATTGGTCAGGGACATATAGCCGTAATTATCATCTTTATTCAGGCTCCAACCGGTTAGCTTAAAATATTCCAGCAAAATACTGAAAAAACGCGTCGCGAGCTGATAATCCTTGTTGGGGAGGGTCATCTGTTCGGAGGGGCGGTAATTATACCGCGTCAAATAGGTGTGTGAAAGCAAATAATTACCAATCCGGCGGAACTCGCCTTGCTCATAACTGTTTAACGCCTCGTAGTCCTCAGTCCACATATTTGCCTTCGCCCCCTTTCTTGTGAAATATAATTTGGGGAATTACATAACCGTTGGTGGTTTTGGCGCCTGTCCCGATCTGGGCCTTGAAATTTATACTTTTTTCCCCCGCCCTGATCGCGGCCAAAAGAAACAGGATAAACTCGCTGTCGTCGCGAATGTCGATATCATCGGAGGATATCGAGCTTTTATCCCCGAAAAGTTTACTCATATACCCCTTTATTTGTTGTAATGAGTAGTCGCTTTTTAATGACTTGATAATATCATTGGCTTCCGCTTCCGACAATCCCTCACCGGAATCGACGGACAGAGGTTCCGCCGACGCTCTGCGGCTTTTGACCGTTTTATGCCACAGGGAACGGCCATCAAAAAATTCCTGGCGATTGACCCGCGTCTCCCGCTCCATTAGCCCCAATATTTTCTCGCGCCTGACACCTGAGGACGCGGCGTAATCTTTTAGTAAGGCGGCTAATTTGCCGCCAACGGTTTGATCGGCCGTCATATGATACCGAATAGTGTCCACCGAGAGCTTTGTATAGGTACTGTGTTTTTTATCGATCTCATTGACTATCCCGCCGATGGACTGATATACGTCTATGACATAATCTATGGCCGTTAATATCTCATAGCCCGCCGCGTCCTCGCTTTCGTACCCGCGAACCGCCATAGCGCGCCGCCGCGTATTATCCAGCATCGCGGCGTCGCCCAGAACATCGGCGAGTATTTCCCTGATCGGGGCCATATAACGGTAGACGGAATCCATCGTTTTGATGGGGTGGTAGATACGATCCGCCAAAGCTTTATACTCGTCAAAATGATCCCGCAGAAGTGAGTTTACATCATGCTGCCCCTGAAGCTTCCGTAAATAGCTCCGTATCCCATGATACAGCGTTTTCAGCTCATAGGTCAGCTTTTCCGTGTTGGATTTGGCGTTAATAATCGCCTCATACATTTGATTTGGTTGATTAAAACGCGCCTCTTTGAGACTTGAGTAGGTGGAGAATACAAGGGAGTTATACTCCCTCAGCCGCGTGTCGCTTAAATCGTAAAGCAGCCTCATGACCTGGATGGCATAATTTCTCGGCGTGATCACCTCTGTAAAAGAGCCGTCCATATTTTCCCGATCCACCCAGCCGGCCACCACAAACCGGTTTAATATCAGGCGCGCTTTCGCGCTCAATGTCAACCCGCCCTCGCTGGCCTCGTCGTCGTCCTCAATCTCATATACGCGATTTTCGAGCAGGTCGATCAGGGACGCCAAAAAATCACTGGTCTCTATGTTCAGCTCATATTGAAACAGCTTGTGCAGCAGCATCAGCGCGTCAACATATATTTCTTTGTTTTTTGAGGACAGCGGCGAAAAAAAGTTTTCCGGGACTATTTCAAATAAATTCATCAGATTATCACCTCATATCGCGGCACATTCATATTATGCGATGAATGCTCAATTTTATCAAGTGATTTTCTTGAAAAAGGGGCGCGAACCATTGACAAGAGCTTGCGATAACGGGTATATTAAATGAATGCGAAAGGGCAAGCGAGAAGCGCGAGTTATTGTCGCGCGGGTTCTGGGAGCGGATGGGTTAAAGGAGGCGGGGTAATGGGCAGCGAGATCATCAAGCAGGGGCCGGCGAAAGCGCCCCATCGTTCATTGTTGAAGGCCCTGGGCATTACGGATAAGGAGATGGCCAGGCCCTTTATCGGCGTGGTCAACGCCAAAAGCGATTTTATTCCCGGGCATCAGCACTTGGGCGAGATCGGCGAGGCGGTGAAGGCCGGGATCCGCAACGCCGGCGGCGTGCCTTTCGAGTTTCAGACCATCGGGGTTTGTGACGGCATCGCCATGAATCATCGGGGGATGAAATATTCTTTGGCCAGCCGGGAATTGATCGCCGACGCCGCGGAGGTCATGATCATGGCTCATCCGATGGACGCGCTGGTCTTTATCCCCAATTGCGATAAAATAGTGCCCGGTATGCTGATGGCCGCCTGCCGGCTGAACTTGCCGGCGATCTTTGTCAGCGGCGGGCCGATGATGGCGGGGCGCCTGTCCGACGGGCGGCGGGTAGCCCTGATGGATGTTTTTGAGGCGGTGGGCCAATATAGCATCGGCAAGCTCGCGGCGGCGGAATTGGCCGAGATGGAGGAACGGGCCTGCCCCGGCTGCGGTTCCTGCTCGGGCATGTATACCGCCAATTCTATGAATTGCCTTTGTGAGGCGCTGGGCATCGCCTTGCCAGGCAATGGCACGATCCTGGCCAACAGCGCCGCCCGGCGCCGGCTGGCCAAAACCGCCGGTGAGCGAATTTTGGATTTGTGGCAGGAAAACCGGCGGCCGTCGGATATCCTGACGTCGTCGGCTTTTCGCAATGCCCTGCGTATGGAAATGGCCCTGGGCTGCTCCACCAATACGGCTTTGCATCTGCCGGCCATCGCCGGTGAGTTGGGCATACCCCTGGATCTGGGGCTGATAGACGAGATCAGCCATTCCACGCCGCAGTTATGCGTACTCAATCCCGCCAGCTCGGTATTTATTGAGGATTTGGGCGAAAAGGGCGGTATTATGGCCGTGATGAAGGAGCTGGACAAGGGCGGCATGATCGATAGGGCGGTCAGGGCCGTCGGCGGGGGCAACCTGGCGGAGATATTGGCCCCATACGCCGGCGCCGACGGGGAGATCATCCGGCGCCTGGAGCAGCCTTATCGGCCGGAGGGCGGTATTGCCGTCTTGCGGGGCAATCTGGCGCCGGACGGGGCGGTGGTCAAGCAAGGGGCGGTGGCGCCGGAGATGATGACCCACCAGGGGCCGGCCAGGGTTTTTGACAGCGAGGAAGAAGGCACCGCCGCCATTATGGCCGGCCAGATCAAGGCCGGCGACGTGGTGGTGATCCGCTACGAGGGCCCCAAGGGCGGGCCGGGGATGCAGGAGATGCTGACCCCGACGGCGACGATTATGGGCCAGGGCTTGGGCGGCTCGGTGGCGCTGATCACCGACGGCCGTTTTTCTGGGGCTACCAGAGGCGCCTCCATTGGCCATGTGTCGCCGGAGGCGGCGGCGGGCGGGCCTATCGGCCTGGTGCGGGAGGGGGATATCATCCAAATCGATATTCCCAGCCGGCGGTTGGAGTTATTGGTGGATGAGGCGGAGCTGGAGCGCCGCCGCCACCTTTGGATCGGCGGGCCGGATCGGGGCTTGAGCGGTTATCTGGCCCGGTACGCCGCCCAGGTGACCTCAGCCGCCCAGGGAGCGGTCTTCGCCAAGCCCTGACGCGGCTCAGGACAGGCCGTATCTACTTTGGAAAGGGACATATCGCTATGAAAAATGGCGCTCAGTATATCATTGATTTTCTGCTGAAAAAAAATGTGGAGGTCGTCTTTGGCTATCCCGGCGGCCAAATCCTGAACTTTTACGAGTTCCTGGGCCGTTCCGCCCTGCGGCATATTTTGGCGCGGCACGAGCAGGGCGCCGCCCACGCCGCCTGCGGCTACGCTCGGGCCACCGGCCGGCCGGGGGTTTGTGTCGCCACCTCCGGCCCCGGCGCCACCAATCTGGTCACCGGGATCGCCGACGCCTGCCTGGACTCCATTCCGCTGCTGGCGATTACCGGGCAGGTGCATCTGCGGGATATCGGCAAGGATTCTTTTCAGGAGGCGGATATCACCGGCATCGTGACCCCGGTGACCAAGCACAGTTATCTGTTGGAGAACCTGGAGCAATTGCCGTCGGTATTGGACGAGGCCTGGCAGGTGGCGACCACCGGCCGCCCCGGCCCGGTGCTGATCGACGTGCCGAAAAACTTTTTTCTGGAAGAACAGGAAATGAGGCTGACCCATCAACCACTGCTGACCCGCAAAACCAAGAAGCCGGATCAGACGGAGGAAATGCTGCCGCTAATCATCGCCAAGATCAGGAAGGCCAGGCAGCCTTTGATTTTGGCCGGCGGCGGCCTGATCGCCGCCGATGCCTGCCGGCAGCTGGCGGAGTTGGTGGCGTTGACCGGCATCCCGGTGGTCAATACTTTAATGGGCAAAGGGGCTTATCCGGAGGAACAGCCCCAGGCTCTGGGCCTGGTGGGCATGCACGGCCTGGCGCCGGCCAATCTGGCGCTGAATGATTGCGATCTGTTGCTTTGCCTGGGCACCAGGTTCAGCGATCGGGTCACGGGCAACCGTCGCAATTTCGCCAATCAGGCTTGTATTATTCATGTGGATATCGACGGGGCGGAATTGCGGAAAAATGTGGACGTTCAGTATACCCTGCAAATGGACGCGGCCGCTTTCCTGGATCGGCTGCTGCGGGAAAAAGACTGGCGGAAAAACCGGGGTATTACCACCTGGCAAAAGCGGATCCGGCAATGGCGGCAGGATTACGATCTGCCCCGGCGATTCACCGGGCCGCTCAAGCCCCAGGAGGTGATCCAGGAGGCCGCCCGGCAGGCGGGCAGCGAGGTGATCGTGGTGGCTGACGTGGGTCAGCACCAGATGTTTACCGCTCAGTATTATCCCGTCAGTCGGGGCCGCTGTTTTTTGACCTCCGGCGGGCTGGGGGCCATGGGCTTTGGGCTGCCGGCGGCCATGGGGGCGGCTTTCGGCCGGCCGGGCGAGACGGTGCTGCTTTTTGTGGGGGACGGCGGCTTCCAGATGACGTCGCAGGAGCTGGCGGTAATCCGGGAATTCAATCTGCCGGTGAAGGTATTGATCATCAATAACGGTAAGCTGGGGATGATCCGGCAATGGCAGGATGTTATTTTTGAGCGGCATTTTGTGGCCTCGGATTTGCCTGACTGCCCGGATTTCGTGAAGCTGGCGGCGGCTTATGATCTGCCCGCCCGGCGGGTTACCGTCCGGGAGGAATTGGCTGACGCCGTGGCTTTCGCCCTGGCCGTCGAGGGGCCGGCCCTGGTGGATTTTCGGGTGGATCCGGAGGAATTGGTACTGCCGTTTATTTTGCCGGGCGGGACACCGGCGGAAATGTTGGGGAGGTGGCGGGGTGAGACACACCTTCGCGGTTTTAGTGGAAAATAATCCGGGCGTGCTGTCCAAGGTGGCGGGTCTGTTTTCCCGCCGGGGTTTCAACATTGAGAGCCTGGTAGTCAGCGAGACAGAGGATCCCAGCGCCTCCCGCATGACCATTGTGGTGGAGGGCGACGCCAGGGTTTTGGAGCAGGTGGGCAAGCAGCTGAATAAACAGGTGGACGTGATCAAGGTCAACGATATTACCAATGAGGAAACGGTCAGTCGCCAGCTGTCTTTGATCCGGGTGGCGGCGGATCAAAATACCCGGCAGGAGATCCTGCAGATCACGGAGATTTTCCGTTGCCGGGTGGTGGATATCGGCCGCAAATCCCTGATCGTGGAGGCTACGGGGGATGAGGCCAAAATTCAGGCGGTAATCCGCTCATTGAAGCCTTTTGGGATTTTGGAGATGGCCCGGACAGGGCAGGTCGCCATGCTGCGAGGCGCGAAATGAGCGGCGCCCGCGCGTAATTAAATATAGCGTACAAAATCTAAACAAGGTTGATAAATAAAACGGCGAAGCGGAAAGGAAGTATGGTAAATGGCAAAGATGTTTTATGAGCAGGACGCGGATCTCAGCTATCTGGACGGGAAGACGGTGGCGGTGATTGGCTACGGCAGCCAGGGGCACGCCCAGGCGCTGAATCTGAAGGACAGCGGCGTCAAGGTAGTCGTCGGGCTGCGTCGGGATAGCCGGCGCTGGGATGTGGCCAAGGCCGACGGCTTTACGGTGTGTACCCCGGCGGAGGCGGCGCGGCAGGCGCAGGTTATCCAAATTCTAGTACCGGATGAGCGGCACAAGGAAGTGTATGAGTCGGAGGTGGCCGCCGGTTTGGAGCCAGGGGATACCTTGATGTTTTCTCACGGCTTCACCATTCATTTCAAACAGATCGTGGCGCCCAAAGAGGTAAACGTGATCATGGTGGCGCCCAAAGGCCCCGGCCATATGCTCCGTCGGGTCTATGAGGAAGGGATCGGGATGCCTTCCCTGCTGGCCGTCTATCAGGATCCCAGTGGCCGCGCCGCGCAGATCGGCCTGGCCTACGCCAAGGGCATCGGCTCCACCAGGGCCGGCGTATTGCTGACCACCTTTAAAGAGGAGACCGAGACGGATCTTTTTGGGGAGCAATCCATCTTGTGCGGCGGTCTGACAGCGTTGATCACGGCGGCCTTTGACACTTTGGTGGAGGCCGGCTATCAGCCGGAGAGCGCTTATTTGGAGTGTTTGCATGAGGTAAAGCTGATCGCCGACCTGATCTATGAGCACGGTATTTCCGGTATGCGGTATTCGATCAGCGATACCGCCGAGTTTGGGGATTTGGTCAGCGGTCCCCGCCTGATCAACGACGGGGTGCGGCAGGAGATGAAAAGCCTTTTGCGGGAGATTCAGGATGGCAGCTTCGCGAAGGAATGGATTTTGGAGAATCAATGCGGGCGGCCCCGGATGAACCGGCTGCGGGAGCGGGCGGCGGAGCATCAGATCGAGAAGGTGGGCCGGGAATTGCGGGCCCATATGCCCTGGCTGAAAAGCAACAAGGGGCTGGCGTAAGCGGCGCTAGGCGCGGGAGAGCGTCGGGAGTGATGGAGCGCCAGACGCTGGAGAGCGTCGGGAGTGATGGAACGCTGGGCGCTGGAGAGCGTCGGGAGTGATGGAACGCTGGGCGCGGGAGAGCGTCAGGCGCGAGGGAGAGGTGATACTGTGGGAAGCGGCGCGGAAATCTTGGTAAAAGCGCTGGAAAGGGAGCAGGTCGAGGTAATCTTTTGTTACCCTGGTGGCGCCAATCTGGAGATTTTGGATCAGCTGCGAGACTCATCCATCCGGATGGTGCTGACCCGTCATGAGCAGGGCGCCGCTCATGAGGCCAGCGGTTATGGCCGGGTCAGCGGCCGGCCCGGGGTTTGCCTGGCCACCTCCGGGCCGGGCGCCACCAATCTGGTAACCGGCCTGGCCGCCGCCAGCATGGATTCTGTGCCCCTGATCGCGATCACCGGCCAGGTCGGCACGGGTATGGTGGGCACGGACGCTTTTCAGGAAGTGGATGTAACAGGGATCACCGATCCGATCACAAAACACAATTATCTGGTGCGGCATCCGGAGGACGTGGCCAAAACGGTCAAAGAGGCTTTTTATATCGCCGGCAGCGGCCGACCGGGGCCGGTCTTGCTGGATATCCCCCGGGATGTGGCCCAGGCCGAGACCGGTGTGACGACAGCGGGAGAAATCGATCTGCGGGGCTATAAGCCCAATCTGCGCGGGCATCAGGGGCAGATCAAGCAGGTGCTGCGCTTGCTGGCGGACGCCGCCCGGCCGGTAGTCATCGCCGGGGGCGGCGTGCTATGCGCCGGCGCCTGGCCGGAGATGTTGCGCCTGGCGGAGGGGCAGCGGCTTCCCATAGCCAATACCTTGATGGGACTGGGCAGCGTGCCCTTGGATCACGCCCTGGCCTTGGGTATGATGGGTGTGCACGGCCTGGCGCCGGCCAACCTGGCGGTGCAGTCGGCGGATTTGCTGATTGCCCTGGGTACCAGGTTCAGCGACCGGATGAGCTGCAATACCGAGGGCTTTGCTCCGGCGGCCAAAATCATCCATATTGACGTGGATCCGGCGGAAATCGGGAAAAATGTTCGGGCGGATGTGCCTCTGGTCGGCGATTTGAAGATCGTCCTGGGGCAGATCCTGGCCAAATTGGAGCCGGGCCGGCCGGCGGGCGGGGCGGCCGGGCGGGACAGCTGGCTGGCGGAAATCGCCGAGTGGAAAAAAATACCCCACGATCCTGGCCCCGTCAGGCCGGATCGACTGTCCGCCCCAGCGGTAATCGAGGCGCTGGCGGCGGCGCTGCCGCCCCAGGCTATCGTCGCCACCGACGTGGGTCAGCACCAGATGTGGGCGGCCCAACGCCTGAGGCATCGGCGGCCCAGGGGATTTATATCTTCCGGCGGCTTGGGCGCTATGGGCTACGGCATTCCGGCGGCCATCGGCGCGCAGCTGGCCTGTCCCAGGGATCTGGTGGTAGTGGTGACAGGGGACGGCAGCTTTCAGATGGGGCTGCCGGAGCTGGGCACCGCCAAGGAGCGGCGGCTGCCTGTAAAAATCCTGCTGCTCAATAATGATTATCTGGGCATGGTGAAGCAGTTGCAGGATTTTTACTGCGATCACCGTTACGCGGCGGTGGCGTTCAGCGACAACCCGGATTTTGGCGCCTTGGCCGCCGCGTACGGAGCGGATTATTTTTTGGCGGCGGATCAGGCCGCCCTGTCTCTGGCGCTGCCGGCCTTTTTGGCCGCGCCGGGCCTGGCGGTGCTGGAAGCCCGAGTGGCGCCGGAGGAAAATGTTTATCCCATGGTGTTGGCTGGACAGAATCTGGATCAGATGATTGGGCGGTGAGAGAGCGTGAGTTTTTTATCTCAATGCACTTCCGGCGGCTGCGGGGCTAAAATCGGCCCAGGCGAGCTGCGTCAATTGCTGGCGGGTTTGACAGCGGCGGCGGATCCCGATTTGCTGATTGGCTTCGGGTCTGCCGACGATGGGGCGGTCTATCGCCTGACCCCTGAGTTGGCCTTGATCTCCACGGCGGACTTCTTCTCGCCTATGATTGACAATCCATATATTTTTGGCCGCGTGGCGGCGGCCAATGCCCTGAGCGATATCTACGCCATGGGCGGGACACCGCTTTTGGCCCTGAATCTGGTCTGCTTTCCCCAGGATATGGACAAGGGCATCTTGCGGGAAATCCTGACCGGCGGGGCGGCGACCCTCAAGGAAGCCGACGCGGCGCTGGCGGGGGGGCATTCAGTCTATGATCATGAGCCGAAATATGGGTTGGCGGTGACCGGCAAGGTACATCCCCAGCAAATTTTGCGCAATGATACCTGTCAGGTAGGCGATTGCCTGATCCTGACCAAGCCCCTGGGGGTCGGGCTGGTGATGGCGGCGGCCCGGGCCGGGCTGGCGCCCAAGGAGGCGCTGGACGGGGCGGTGGCGTCTATGTCCCGGCTGAACCGTTACGCGGCGGCGAAGCTGGCGGCTTTCCCGGTCAGCGCCTGCACGGATGTGACCGGCTTTGGCCTGCTGGGCCATGGCGCGGAGATGGCGGGGGAGGAGCGCACCCTGGTTATTGACGCCGACTCGCTGCCCTTGCTGCCCGCCGCCTATGAGCTCGCGGCGGCGTATTACGCCACGGCGGCGGGGCAGCGCAATCGCAACTACATCCAGGACAAGGTGTCGATGGCGGGGATAACCCCGCCGATGGAGGAAATCCTTTTTGATCCCCAGACCTCCGGCGGTCTGCTGATCAGCGCGCCGGCCGAGGGCGCTCAGGCGCTTTGCGAGGCGATCCGCCGGGACGATCCGGCGGCGGCGATCATCGGGCAAGTGGTAAAACGGGAAAAAACGCCGTTGCTGGTGGTGTGAGACGAAAACTGATTGTGATCAGCCTGTCAGCGAGCGGAAAGCGGCGCTGCGCGTAGATATAAGAAAAAGGCTCCGGGAGCTTGACCCGGCGACGGCCGAATTGTCCGCCGCGGCTATTCGCGGGCAAGTCGAGGCCCTGCCGGAATATCAGCGGGCGGGGACGGTCTTTGCCTTTGTGGGCGCCAAATGGGAGATCGATACCAAGGAACTTCTGCGGAACGCCCTGGCGGCCGGCAAGCGGGTGGCGGTACCCCTTTGCGTAGGGCCGGGGATCATGGAGGCCCGCCTGATCAGCGGCCTGGACGAGTTGGCGCCGGGCGCTTATGGTATCCCGGCGCCGCTGGCCAGCTGCCCGGTTTGCCCGCCGGCGGAGATAGACTTTGCCGTAATCCCTTGTGTCGCCTGCGACCGGGCAGGTAGGCGCCTGGGCCAGGGCGGGGGGTACTATGATCGGTTTTTGGCGGGAGCGGCCTTTACCAAGGCCGCGATTTGCCGGGATATCGGGTTGGTGGACAGGATCCCGGCGGAGCCGCGGGATCACCCTGTGGATTGCGTTGTGACTGAGACAGCGGTTTATCGTCGTTAATTGGAGGTAAGAGCGTAAATGGCGAAACAGATTTTAGAAAAGCTTTCTTAATCTGCAATGGCATCCCGACACTGGGCGGCACTATTTGGGTCAGGCAAAAATCTTCCCAGCTTCTGAAACGCCATACGTTCCTCCGCGCCGTCCAGGATCCAGATTGTGCCGCAATGAATAAAGCCGAGCTTGTCAAGCAGCTTCCGCATCGGCGCGTTGTCGGTATGTGTGTCAATTCTGAGGTTACCGCGACGTTCAAACGCCCAATTCAAGCAGAAGGCGCCAACACCGCAAGTTCCGCGCTTTACGGCGATACGGTGCACCACGCCATAGGGCTCGTCACTCAACCACTCGCCATCAATGTAGTTATAGGTCGGGTCCCGCTCTATGTTGAAGTAGAACGCAGCGACCACTTCGCCGCCGTCCTCGCAAACATAACCGCGACCCTCCGGCGATACATCCCGTTCCACCATATCCCTCGGCGGATGCCGATCCTTCCACTGGTTCGGGTTGCCACTCGACGCCATAAAATCCCGGGCGTCGGCATAGATTCTCAATATCGCCGGCAGGTCAGCCGGGTCGCCGCGCCTGATCAACATAGCCACACCTCCGGTTTGTCCGCCAATGCCCGCGCCCGCTCCAGAAACCGCCCTACATGGTAGCCGTCACAGACGGCGTGACGCGCCTGAACGGACACGGGCAGCCGCGAACGCCCATCGTGGTCTGGCGCGAATTTACCGATAATCGTCCGTCCACATCTCGCATTGCCCGATAACGGTCGCGATCGCGTCTTCCATTTAGCGATTTCCTCAAGGAACTTCGGGTCGAAGAGAGAGAAACCCGTGTCCGCGTCGGAGAACAGATTGATAACGCCCTCGCGTCGTACTCGGCGTCTATGAGGCGCAGGATGTCCTCGTCCAGCCTCAGATGGATGACGCGGCTCTCGTAATGGACGGGGCGAGTAGCGCCGTCCTCGACAGCTTGGGTCATGTCGTAGATGTCGATGTAGTTTCCGAACACCTCGATGGTGGAGCGATCTTTGCTGGAGATAGGCGTTCCTGTGAAGCCTATGTAGGTCGCGTTTGGTAGGCTGTCACGGATGACGCGAGCCGTGCCGAGGATAACGCGGCCTGTCTTGGCATCCACCTTCTCATCCAAGCCGTACTGCCCGCGACGCGCTTCATCAGCCATGACGATGATATTGCGGCGATCGGATAGGGCTTCGGTGGATTCCTCGAACTTCCGCTTGTCGAACATCCCCTCAATAAAGGTGTCGAACTGGGCGTACTGGGTATTCTCGTAGCTGCCATCCTTCGTCTTCCACTCCATAAAGCGGTCTTCGTCGGCGGTGATTGTCCCCGCCTTGGAGGTGGCGAGGTCGCTCAGCACGCAGAAGGCGTTATAGATGAACAGGGACGGAATCTCAATCATGTAGTCGCGAAGCTGACGGAACGCCTCGGAAGCGTCGGTTTCCTCGCGGCTGGGCGACTTCAACTCGAACACCACGACCGGCAGTCCGTTCAGGAACACGATAACGTCCGGGCGTTTCTCGCTGTTTCCGGTAATCGTCCACTGGTTGGCGACGGTGAAGGTGTTGCGGTCAAGGTTCCCGTAGTCCACAAGCCGCGCCAGAGCCGCCAACTGCTCTCCCTTGTCGAAGTAGTTCACGCTCACGCCGTTTTGGAGGTAGTCCATAAACTGGATGTTTCGTCGCAACACTGTGCCACCCTCAAAATTCCGCAGCTTGTAGACCGCCTCAGTGATGGCGGGTTCCGGCAGTTTCGGGTTGACGCGACGCAGGGCGGGCAGAAGCTCATCCATATAAAGAGGCTCGGCGTAGTCCCGCGCGATATCGGGGCCGTAGGTATAGCCGTAGCCCAACGTGGCGCGGAACACCTCAATTACCGCGTTTTCGTAATTTGCCTCGGTATAGGGCATGACTTATACCTCCTCGTGCTTGGTTCGTATATACAATGCCTGATGTTCTAATTCAGGGAAAAGAAA
>JAISDE010000187.1 GCA_031265035.1 Peptococcaceae bacterium
GGCGCGTAGAGGCCGAACAGGCATGGATGCCTGTTGAGGCCGACCCCGGCGGAAAACTAAATGAGCCTTACGTCGCTCAGCTCGCGTAATCAGCGCCCGCCACTCACGGGTTTGTCCCCAGCGCCAAGCGCCCGACCACTGAGCGGTTACGCGCTGTGCTCTGGGGTCCTAAATAGACACACCCTTTCCAAGGCACATCCCAATGGGCTTCGATGTAATCCGGCGGCATGTGGCTCGCCAGTTCCCCAATATTCAGCAGGGACATGACAGCACCTTTCCTAAGCAATCTGTTGCCGGAAAAGTCCTCAAAGGAGGCTGCTTGGCTGGTGAAATCAGTCACATCAACGGCATCTTCGTGCATATGCTCTAAGATGGTTTTAATCCTTTCGTCCATAAATAACCCTCATTTCTCTCTTGACCTTTTCCTTGAACGTCCCTCCGGCTTCCCGTTCAAGCGCTTCAAATGTTAACAAATCAACGTGACAACCGCATTTTTTCCAAATCGACCAATAAACCAAAAAAACGAATTCCACTTTTCATGAACAGGCCCTGGGGCTGGCACGTATTTACGAAACGCCGAATCGGTCATATTTGGACAAGACCGTCGGATGGATCGCGGCGAAGCGTTTTAAAGCCGTTTTGTCCATAAAACGATATGAGTTCGGGGATATCTCTGCATTCGACATATGCCACCCTTCCGCCTACTACGCGCTCCGCCTCCGCGATTGCGGAAAGCGCGTATTCCAACAGCGTTTTCCCGGGAAACACTTTCGTATATTTGTCGTTCTTTGCAAGTTGCCCTATGAGAAAAGCCGGAATCTCTGTAATCGGATCCCCGCCTTTTCTTGAATACAATCCGTCAAGGCGCCTGATTTGAGTGATCGTCGTCCCTTCGGGTATCTTGAGCAATTGTATGGCAAGGGAGAAAAAACCCACAATTTCAATTATTCCGTCCAAAAGAGCGTCTTCATCAAGCAGAAAATGCGTCTTGCTTTTCCCTTTTCGGTCAAACAGAACAGCTTTGCCTTTAATGAAGTTTTCGATATCATCGTCTTTTCCGCAAATAAAACTTGAAACCACTTCCGAAGCAAAGTCTTCGGAAGTCATCGCGATCATGCCTTGCAACGAGACAAGCACCGTATTAATAATTCCTCACCCCTTGCTGTTTCAGAAGGTGACGCAAGCCGGTTATCGATTTTTCTTGCTTCGTCCTCCAATAGTGAAGCAACCAACTTTTCTATTGCCGGCGTCTCATTGATGATTACATTTTTATCAAACGATACGGTAGCCAAAATATCCCTCCTTCGTAAGGCCGGTGTCCTCCATGATCATCTCGACGCTCCGGCCGTTTCTCAGCATCGCTTTAACGGTTTCCTCACGCTCCAATTTACGTCCTTCATCAAGCCCCTGTTTACGCCCTATCCCTACCCCCTTCTCAATGCCTTCATCAATGCCTAGCGACCTCGCTCCTTCCTTCTAAAATCGAGTATAGCATATCCCCCGCGGCTTTTCCACAGGTGCCCGCGATAATTATTATAACGCTATTATTTTCCAATTACAAGCTTTTATAGAAAAAAATGCTAAAAAGTGTTGACTCGCACAAAAAAGCGCAATTAAGACGCAAAAAAGCCGCGAATAATGCTGCTATTTTGCATATTTTTCCCGACGCGCCTTTTCCGGTAAAAAAAACTTTTAGTGAAAAGACAAAAACTTTTTATCCCGCCCCAGTTTTGGGGCGGGCTGGACTTTTTTGCCACGCTATGGTACACTTTCCCTATGAAAAAAGCCGGCCGGACGCGGTTTTGGCTGGGAAAAGGCGGGAAAGTGATGGATTACGGCAAGGTCTCATTAGAAAAGCACAGCGAGTGGCGAGGCAAAATCGAGGTAATTTCCAGGGTGCCGTTGGATACCAAAGACAGCCTGTCCCTGGCGTATACGCCGGGCGTAGCCCAACCCTGCCTGGAGATCCAGCGGGACAAGGAAAAGAGCTATGAGCTGACCCGGCGGCATAATTTATGCTTGGTCGTCACCGACGGCAGCGCCGTGCTGGGGCTGGGGGATATCGGCCCGGAGGCGGGGATGCCGGTGATGGAGGGCAAGTGTGTCTTGTTCAAAACCTTCGGGGACGTGGACGCTTTTCCGCTTTGTATCAAAAGCAAGGATGTGGACGAGATTGTCAATACCGTCTACCTGATCTCCGGCAGCTGCGGCGGCGTCAACCTGGAGGATATATCCGCGCCCCGCTGCTTCGAGATTGAGGCGAGGCTGAAAGAGAAATGCGATGTCCCAATTTTTCACGATGATCAGCATGGCACCGCCATCGTTACCCTGGCGGGCCTGATCAACGCTCTCAAAGTGGTGGGCAAAAAGAAAGAGGCGGTCAAGGTGGTAATCAACGGCGCCGGCGCCGCCGCTTTGTCCATCGCCAGGCTGCTGTGTAAGGACGGCTGCCGGGAGCTTATTCTTTGCGATCGCCGGGGGGCGATTTATGAGGGCCGCCCGGAGGGCATGAACGCCTACAAAGATTAGCTTGCCCGGCTCACCAACCGGGGCGGGGAAAAGGGCGGCCTGGCTCAGGCGCTGCGAGGGGCCGACGTTTTTATCGGCGTCTCGGCCCCCAATACCGTGACCAAGGAGATGGTGAGCGCCATGGCGGACAAGGCCATCGTTTTCGCCTGCGCCAACCCGACACCGGAGATTTTTCCGGCGGACGCCAAGGCCGGCGGCGCCTGGGTCGTGGCTACCGGGCGCAGCGATTATCCCAATCAGATCAATAATGTGCTGGCTTTTCCCGGCGTCTTCCGGGGGGCTTTTGACGTCAGGGCCTCCGATATCAATGACGAGATGAAGCTGGCGGCCGCTTACGCTATCGCCGGCTTGGTGGGGGAGAGAGAGCTGGCGGCGGAATACATCATTCCCCAGGCCCTGGATCTCCGGGTGGGCAAAGCGGTAGCGGCGGCGGTAGCCGCGGCGGCGGCGAGCAGCGGCGTAGCCGGCAAAGTGGGAGCGGCGCGGTGAGACAGGCGCTATGAGAGCGGCGCCGCGAGAGCGACGCCGTGAAAGTGACGCGGCGGCCCGTTTTCAGCCCGGGGGGAAAGAAAGGATGAGCGAGTGGCATGATTTGGAACAAAGAGATGGAGTGCATGGATCGCCAGGCTATGGAGCGGTTGCAGCTGACCAGGTTGCGGGAGACGGTCAGTCAGGCCTATGAGCGGATCCCTTTTTATCGCGGGGCGCTGGATAAAAAAGGCGTCAAGGCGGCGGACATCCATACGCTGGCGGACTTACAGCTATTGCCTTTCACCACCAAACAGGATCTGCGGGAGCAATACCCTTACGGCCTGTTCGCCGTGCCGCTCAAAGAGGTGGTGCGGGTTCACGGTTCTTCCGGCACCACCGGCAAACCCATTGTGGTAGGTTATACGAGAAACGATATGGATACCTGGACGGAGGCGCTGGCCCGGTTGATTACCCAGGCTACGGTTGGCCCCGAGGATATTACCCAGATAGCCTTTGGCTACGGGCTGTTTACCGGCGGCTTCGGACTCCATTATGGCATGGAGAGGGTGGGCGCGACGGTGGTGCCCATGTCATCCGGCAATTCGGAAAAGCAGATCATGCTGATGCGGGATTTCGGTACGACCGCTCTGGTGTCTACCCCCAGCTACGCGTTGCATTTGGCGGAGGTCGCCAAAAATATGGGCGTGGATCCCAAAACCGACCTGCGGGTGCGGGTGGGCCTGTTTGGCGGCGAGCCTTGCAGCCCAGGCATGGAGGCGGCTATTCATGATCTGTGGGGTATGCGGGTCACCGACAATTACGGCCTGACAGAGGTAGGCGGCCCCGGCGTGTCCGGCGATTGCGGCATGGGCGAGGGCCAGCATATTTGCGAGGATTTCTACCTGACGGAGATCATCGATCCGGATACCGGCGCTCCCTTGCCCTACGGGGAGGAAGGGGAGTTGGTGATTACCACGCTGCGGAAGGAGGCCTGCCCGGTATTGCGCTACCGCACCAGGGATATTACCCGCCTGATGCCCGAGCCTTGCCCTTGCGGGCGAACGACTCTACGGATGAGAAAGATCCGGGGCCGCAGCGACGACATGCTGATCATCAAGGGCGTCAATGTGTTTCCTTCCCAAATTGAGGTGGCCCTGGCGGAGGTGACCGGCGCGACTATGTATTATCAGATGATCGTGACCAAGCGGGGCTATACGGACGCGCTGGAGATCAAGGTGGAGTTGGAGCCGGCGTTTTTCAGCGATGATTTCAGGAAGCTGAAAGAGATTGAGCGAAATATCCTGCGGGTGCTGAAGCGGGTGGTGGGGATCGAGTGCAAGATCACCTTGGTTTCCCCCCAGACCATGGAGCGCACCACCGGCAAATCAAAGCGGGTGCTGGATCTGCGGGAGTTTTAGCTGGCGCCGCCCGGGCGGCGGGGCGGCAGGAGATGGGGCGGCGATTGGCGGGAAAGGAAGACGCGCGTGAGAGAGCTGACATTGAAATATGGGTGCAACCCTTATCAAAAACCGGCCCGAATCAGCGTTGGGGACGGGAAAGGCGAGCTGCCGATCCAAGTATTGAACGGCAGCCCCGGCTATATCAATCTGCTGGACGGGCTGAATGGCTGGCAGTTGGTCAGGGAGCTTTGGCAGGCTGCCGGCCTGCCGGCGGCGGCGTCCTTCAAGCATGTCAGCCCGGCCGGCGCCGCTGTGGGGCTGCCGCTGACCGGGGATTACCGACGGGCCTGCGGCCTGGGTGAGGCGGACGGTATGGGCCTTGCCGATGAGACGGGTGAGGCGGGAGCCGGCCAGCTCTCCCCCCTGGCTTGCGCTTATGTCCGGGCCAGGGGCGCCGATCGGTTGTCCTCCTTCGGGGATTTTATCGCCCTGTCCCACACCTGTGATGTCAGTACGGCGTCATACATCGCCCATGAGGTGTCCGACGGGATCATCGCCCCGGATTATGAGCCGGCGGCGCTGGCGATCCTCAAAAAAAAGCGCGGGGGCAATTATACGATCCTGCGCCTGGAGCCGGATTATGAGCCGGCGGCGATAGAGAGCAAAACGGTTTTTGGCCTTGTCTTTGAGCAGGGGCGCAATGATCTGCGCCTGGACGAGGCGGTATTGAGCCATATCCCCACTCAAAAGAAGGAATTGCCGCCGGCGGCCCGCCGGGATTTGCTGATCGCCCTGATCACCCTCAAATACACCCAATCCAACTCGGTCTGCTACGCCAAAGACGGACAGGCCATCGGCATCGGCGCCGGGCAGCAGTCCCGGATTCATTGTACCCGGCTGGCGGGCAATAAGGCGGATATCTGGTATCTGCGGCAGCATCCCCAGGTACTGGATTTGCCTTTTCTGCCGGGGCTGGGCCGGCCCGCCCGGGACAACGCCATCGACCTCTATCTCTCAGAGGAAGAAGCGCCGTCGCTTCTGGCGGCGGAGCGTTGGCGGGAAACTTTCAGCCGGCGGCCGCCGGAATTGAGCCAAGAGGAAAAAAGGCGGTGGCTGGCTGGGCTGCGGGATGTGGCCCTGGCCTCCGACGGCTTTTTCCCTTTCCCCGACAATATCCAGCGGGCGGCGAGAAGCGGCGCGGCCTATATTGCCCAGCCCGGCGGCTCGATCCGGGATGAGCAGGTGATCGCCGCTTGCGATCGGCTGAATATCGCGATGGCGTTCACCGGGGTCAGGCTTTTTCATCATTAAGAAATGAAAATGAGGCGAAAAAAGCGCGGCGAGAAACATGTGAGACGAGAAACATGTGAGGCGAGAAACGGGGGAGCGGGGGAAAATGCCGCCTGACGAAAAAGAAGGGCCGATCTGGGTTTTTGTCTGGCGGGGCCGCCGTTCCTCGAACACCGACGGGGAGGAATTGCTTGCCTGCGGCCGACTCTACGCCGCCGCCGCCGGGATAAGGCTGCCGGCAGGGGAAGCGGCGCCGCTCATCGCCAGGCGGGAAAAGGGCAAGCCGTATTTTCCGGCCTGGCCGGAGGTACACTTTTCCCTCAGCCACAGCGGGGATTTTACCGCTTGCGCCTATGCCGGCCGGCCGGTAGGCTTGGATTTGCAGGTTCATCGTTATTGCCGGCAGGCCAAAATTGCCCAGCGCTATTTTCATCCGGAGGAAACCGCCTATTTGGCTGCGTCCGGTTACGTTGACTTTTATGATCTGTGGACGGCCAAGGAAAGCTACGGCAAATATACCGGCGACGGCATCGCCGGTATTCTGGGCGAAATTTCCCTGGCGGCAGGCGACGATCTGAAAGCCTCGCTGCCAGACGCGGTATTGCGCCGGCCGCCGTTTCGGCCGGGCTACAGTATGTGCCTGTGCGCCCGGCGCGTCACCGACGTCAGGCTGATTTACCGCGGTGACGCTGTAAACTAAACTGAATTCTTGGTAAGAAAATCTCATTTTACCAAGAAACCGTAACATAAGCATACGTTTGCCTAGACTTGGGCGACGCTGCGGAAGGAGGCGATGAGATAATGAAGGATATAGATTTGAACGCTGATTTGCTCCAGACCCTGCGCGGACTCATCGCCAACTGGGAAAACGAGGTAGTTGAGTTCAAGCAGGCGAGCAATAACTACAAGCAGGATGAAATCGGGCAATATTTTTCCGCCATCAGCAACGAGGCGAACCTGAAAGGCTTGCAATACGGCTGGCTTGTTTTCGGCGTACACAACAAGACCCGCTGGATAGAGGGCAGCGATTACCGCAACACGCAGGGTCTGGAGAACCTGAAACATGAAATTGCCGACAATACTACAGACAGAATCACCTTCATTGACATATTCGAGGTCTATGACGAGGATAACCGCCGTATCGTGATGTTCAAGATCCCCGCTGCCGTCCCCAATGTGCCAACCGCTTGGAAAGGACACTGGTATGGTCGCGAGGGTGAGTCCCTTGGCGCGTTGTCACCGGAAGAGTTTGGGCGTTTGCGCGGCCAGGCCCGCCGCGATTGGTCAAAACAGTTGATAGACGGTTCCGGCATTCAGCACTTGGACGCTGAGGCCATCCGCGTCGCGCGGGCGCAGTTCAAGGAAAAGAACGAGCATACAGGCTCGGAAATAGACAATCTCACAGATGAACAATTCCTGACCAAGCTGAAACTCATCATCGGCGGCAAACTGACCAACGCCGCGATGGTGTTGCTCGGCAATCCCTATTATGATTATCTGCTTGACTGGTCGCCCCGTGTAATGTGGCGCTTGTACAACCTGAACAGGGCGGATAAGGATTATGAGGAGTTCCGCGTTCCGTTTATCACAGTGGTCGATAAGGTCTATGAGAAGATTCGCAACCTGACATACCGCTATATGCCGAATCAGATGACCCTGTTTCCAAAAGAAACCAAGCAATATGACGCGAGCCTGCTTCGTGAGTTGCTGAATAATTGCGTCGCGCACCAAGACTACACCGCCGGACGCAGAATCTACCTCGACGAGTTTGAGGACACGATTGTCATTTCCAACGCAGGGACATTCCTGCCCGGTGACATTTGCGAGGTGCTGAAGCCCGGTTATACCGCGCCTTATTATCTGAACCAGTTGCTTGCGGACGCGATGATGAACTTCAACATGATTGACACCAAGCAGATGGGAATCAGAATGGTGTTCAATATACAGCGACAGCGCTATTTCCCCATGCCGGACTATGATTTGACCAAGCCGGGAGAAGTCGCCGTCAGGGTCTACGGCAAGGTGATTGACGAGAACTACACGCGCCTGCTGTTCGGGCGTAACGACTTGGATATGGAAACTGTGTTTTTGCTTGACCGTGTTCAGAAGCGCGTACCGCTCGAAAATGAGCAGTATAAGCAGCTTCAAAAGCTCGGCGTTATCGAGGGCAGGCGCCCGAATGTCTTTGTGTCGGCGTGGATTGCCGATATCGTAGATAAGCGGGAGCAGTATATAAAAAATAGGGCGATGGACGACGAATATTATACGCGACTCATTATCAGCTATTTGCGCCAATACCAGCGCGGCAGGAAAAGTGATTTTGTTAAACTGCTGTCCAGCAAACTGTCCGATATTCTTGGCGCGGGACAGAAAGCGAACAAGGTGAGAAATATCCTTACCAGCATGAGGCAGGACGGCATAATAGAACGCGCTGACGGCAACAAGCGGACTGGTTTTTGGGTATTGACTATTGACTACAGAAATCCCGCGGACTGATTGTTTAGTCAATCCCAAGTCAATCCTAAGTCAATCAAAGCCTGTAAAACGGCGTAGATACTGGATTCATGATTGACTAAGATTGTTTTAAAACGCTAGTATCAAGTCAATTCGAAGTCAATCATGGAGGCAGGAATGCTAAAATCGGATAGTCATTTTCCCCGCCCATGGTTTTGCCGGGCACTATGAAGCCTGGGATATGCCGCGTAATATCAAATAAATCATTCGTATTGAGATAATATGTCGCTTTACCCGCCACGGCAGGCGAATAGTTTATGGCTATCGATGTTTGGCAATACTCAAACAATGAAATATCTGAAATGCCGTCGCCGACAGCGACACATCCTGTACTTTCTATTTTGTTTCTTTCGCAATAATCCTTTAGGCACGCTATTTTGCCTGTATCACCCATATGACTCAATATTCTCCCGGTAAAAATGCCGTTGATTACTTCATAATCGCTACCGTAAAAACCGTCCAAGCCCCATTTTTCTTTCGCGGCGCGGGCGACTTGTATTGGCCCTGCCGTTACCACGATACTTTGAATATCGTTCTGACGTAACGCGTCAACTACAGGCGTAATGTTTTTAAGAGGCTGCAAAATTTTGTCAAAGCCTATTTTTATTTCTGATTCCGCGAGACCTTTGATCAGTTTAGCTTTTTGGTAATCGGCCTCAATCCAGTGTAATTTACCGCTCGCTTCCTGTCTCTCAATTTCCAGCAGCTTTTCGAGGTTCATATTGAGGATACAAAGAAACATGACAGAATGAATATCTTTCGTTAATGTGCCATCCAGGTCGAAACATACCAGCTTCGTTTTCTTAATAGCAGGCATATAAAATCCCCATCCCCCAAAGTTATTCATAGATGAAGTATATTAATATTTT
>JAISDE010000196.1 GCA_031265035.1 Peptococcaceae bacterium
GCAAGAGCAGGCCAAGCCTGAGCGGTGTATACAGGGGCGAGACAAAAAAGCGCTCCGGCGAAGGGGTCGCCGGAACGCGATGGTAGTGCCGGGCTGTCAAAGGGAATGGCAGCGCCGGCTAAGGGGAGGCAATTTGGAAGACAAAAAGGGGGAACGCCAACATGGGTAAGGTATTGGCCGTCTGTATCAGCGAAAAGAAGGGAACGCCCAAAAAAGATGTGGGAGAGGCCCTTTTTGTAAAAGAGCACGGTTTGTCGGGTGACGCTCACGCCGGCGGCTGGCACAGACAGGTGAGCCTGCTGTCTCACGAAAAAGTCGAGGCTTTCCGGGCTCGGGGAGCGCGGGTAAATAGCGGCGACTTCGGGGAAAACCTGGTGGTGGAAGACCTGGACTTTCGCGGCCTGCCCGTGGGTACGCGTCTGCGCTGCGGTGAGGTCTTGCTGGAAATGACCCAAATCGGCAAGGAGTGTCACCAAGGCTGCGCTATTTTCCAACAGATCGGCGATTGCATCATGCCCAGGGAAGGCGTATTTGCCAGAGTATTGGCCGGCGGCGTCATCAAGGCCGGGGAACAGATGGTGATCGATACTGGCACAAATACCTTAACTAAATAATTCGGCTAGAAAAGAGTATACCTGTATTGCCCGAGCCTGTCAACTAAAATTTTTAGCGCGAGGTTGGTAGCGGTATGAGCGAGTTTTTCCTGGATTTCACCCTTTCCAGCGACACCTGGTCCCCGGCGCATCCCCGGATGGCCGAGGCCATAGGCCGGGCCTGCGAGGGCTACGCGCCGCCCTACGGCGAGGACGGGCTGACCAAAGCGGCGGTGGCCGAATTCAAAAAAATCTTGGGGTCGGAGATCGAGGTCTTTTTCGCGCTCAACGGCACCGGGGCCAACGTGTTGGCCCTCTCCGCCCTGATGGATCGCTGCTCGGGCATCATCTGCCCCGACAGCGCCCACATCAACAACCATGAGACCGGCGCGCCGGAGCGCCTGCTGGGCGCCAAGCTACTGCCCTGCCCCCACCGCCAGGGCAAGCTGGCCCCCGAGGATATCCGGCGCTGGGCGGCGCGCCGGGGCGACCCCGGCTACGCCTCGCCCGATGTGGTCTCCATTGCCCAAACCACCGAGTACGGCACCGTGTACACCGCCGCGGAGGTGGCGGCCATCTGTCGCGCCGCCCACGAAAACGGCATGCTGGTACATATGGACGGCGCCCGCTTCGCCAACGCCGTAGCGGCGCTGGGCAGCGAGCCGCTGGCCAGCAGCGGCGGGGCCGGGGTGGACGCGCTCTGCTTTGGCGGCACCAAGAACGGCTTCGTTTTCGGCGAGGCCATCGTCTTCTTCAACCGCGGCGCCGCCCGCCGTTTCGCCTGGCTGCAAAAGCAGCACCTGCAGCTGGCCAGCAAAAATCGCTACATCGCCGCCCAGTTTGAGGCGGCCCTGCGGGGCGGCCTCTGGCTGGAGCTGGCCCGCCAGGCCAACCAAACCGCCGCCCGCCTGGCCGCCGCCCTGGAGGCCATGCCCGGCGCGGCGCTGGTTTACCCCGTCCAGTCCAACCAGATCTTCCTGCGGGTTCCCAGCGCCTGGCATGAGCCGCTGCGCCGGTGGACCTCCTACGGCCAGGAGGCGGACGGTACCCTGCGCCTGGTCACCTCCTGGAACACCACCGAGGCCCAAATCGACGACTTTATAGCAAAACTAAAGACCCTCTTGCCGCGACCTGACGCCAGTAGCTAGCACCACTACCTGACGCCAGGCGCTAACGCCAAGTGCTAGCACCACTACCTAACGCCAAGTGCTAACGCCACTACCTGACGCCAGGCGCTAACGCCCCGGGGGATCATTGAGCACCTGCCCGCGATATTGATTGATTGTGCTGCCGATGCCCCGTTTAAACACCTGGGAAAAATATTTCACATCGCTGAAACCGGCCTGTTCCGCCACCGTATGGAGATCCATACTCGGATCCCGCAGAAATTCCTGCGCGCGCTCAAGGCGCACCTTGTTGACATACGATATGAACGACATGCCCAAGGATTTGGGAAACAAGCTGCTCAAATAAGTAGGCGTAATGGACACCGCTTTCGCGACGATGTCTAGAGTAAGTTTTTCCTGATAATGAGTACGGATATATTTCTCGGCGGCGATCACCACGGAATGGATGGTCGACTCCGAATGGATGAGGGAGTACGCCTTCTCTAAAATGGCCAGCAGGAATTGCCGCAAAGAATTGGGCAGATCCCTATCGTCCCAGCGTATACCCTCAAGCTGGTCGATGGAAAGGGATATTTTCCGCTCAATCAGCGGCCGTACGACGGCCGCGCGCAATATAGAGACGCAGGCGAGGGCATCGTTCACGTCGTTCATCGCGAAAATTCGCTGGATGAAGCAATCCAGGGCCGGCGCCAAATCCGCCTTCTCGCCGACAAAAATAACGTTCATGATCGCCTTCTCGCTGTCTATCGGGTAAGACAAATTGCCGCTGCCCGAACGGGGCAGCCCGTATCGCGGCATGATAAGGTTGGGAATACGACGGTCGAGTTCCGTTACCGCTTTGCGGAACGCGTTCTCCAGGTCTTCCGGGCTGTAGGGCTTGAGCAGGTAATCGCCTACCGAGAGTCGCAAGGCGGTTTGGGCGTAGTCAAAATCGGCATAGCCGCTGATGACGATGAAATACGGGCCCCGGCCGCGCTTTTGTGTCTCCCGGATAACCGTCAGCCCGTCCATCCCCGGCATTTTGATATCGATCAACACAATATCCGGCTTCGCGTCCAGTATCGCGGCCAGGCCGTCAACGCCATTGTCCGCGGTCCGGGCCAGCTCTATCCCCAGGCCGCGCCAGTCATAATAGGCCGCCAGCGTCTCCAGTGTCTCGGTATCATCGTCAATCAAAATAATACGGTACATCATTCTCTCCTTTTATTATCGCGCCAATCACAAGTCCTTACCCTGTTTTTTCTCCGGCTGCCTCTGGCGAGAGGAGAATCGGGACGACAATTTTTACTGTGGTTCGCTCGTAAGGGACGCTCGCGATGGTAAAGGAATAGCGGTTTCCATAGACAATTTTCAGCCGGTCGCTGATATTTTTAAGAGCCAGCCCGTTACTCTCCGGTTTGCCGTCCAAATCGGCGGGCAATAAATTGTCGGGCAGCAAGGCCAGCATCTCCGGCGAGATGCCGGGGCCATTGTCTGACACCTCAAGCAGGAGCATCTCCCTGTCCGGGGAAAAACGTACCTTAACGGCGATCTCGACCTTTTGGGAACTGTTTTCCACCCCGTGCAGGATAGAATTTTCAACCAGCGGCTGTATACTGAGCCGGGGGATGTAAATCTCCCCCACGCCGTTTTCCGCGTCCACAGAATACTCAAACCGGTTGCCATAGCATTGCCTTTGCAGTTTCAGATAATTGTACAGCAGCTCTATCTCCTGTCTCACCGTGGACATTTTTTGTTTAACCCCCAGGCTGAAGCGAAAAATCCTGCCCAAGGAGTAGATTAAGTCCGCCACTGCTTTGTCGCTGTTTTTTACGGCCAGCCATTGAATGGAGTTCACCGCGTTATACAAAAAATGGGGATTCATCTGGGATTGCAGGGAGGCCAGCTCGGCCTCTTTCTCCTTTAGCTCCAGCACGTAGTTGCTGTTGATCAGCCTTTTATTTTCAATGACCATCGAGTTGAATACCTTGCCCAGGCGTCCCACCTCGTCGGAATAAAGAAAGTTGACCCGCGAGGCGAAATCGCCGTGGGAAAATTTCTCCATCGACACGGTTAGCAGATTCAGGGGCTTGATAATGGATTTCGTGATAAACAGGAACAAGGGAATCAAAAGCAGCATAAATAAGGCCATCGCCACAATGATGTATACGGCGTAGGAGTTCATATCCTGGCGGATATCCCAGATAGGCAGAAAATAGAAAAGCTTGAGGTCGGTGTTGCCGACTTTTGTGAAAAAGGCCCGGTAGCGGGTGTTGTCTATCAAGACCTGATGGTCGGCCGACGGGGCGAGGGTGTTCAGCATGGCGATGGTATCTTGGGAAATGGAGATGCCGCTTCTGTTGAATACCTCCTCGTTTTGCTCGTTTACAACGATGATGGAGCGGTAGGCCGGGCCAAGACGCGGGCCGGCGTCCAGCAGCTTGCGAATATCGATAGAGACGGCGGTAGCGCCGATGATACTCTTGTCTTTGCTGCTTTGCACCCTTTTCCAAAGGCATAGCTTGGGGGAAAAATCCCGTTCCATAAACAGGCTGTCGCCAGCCCGTATATATTGCCACGCGAAGGTCTGATCCGCGTACATCAGAGGATACAAAGGGTGCGAGGGGTCGTCCGCGGGTTGATCGAGGGGCCCGGAAGACCCGTCGATCGAGGCGTAGTCCAAAACCCGGCCCGCCCGGTCGTAAATCACGACACTCACCGCGTATTTTAGGCTGATTACGGCGGCCAAGGTCTCGGAAGGAGCGGCGGGTTCGGGGCCGACGCCGCTGTCCGCCATCATATTTTGAATATCGCTGGCCAGCCCAAGATAATCGGCGATGCCGCTGATGTACTGCATCTCCTCCCGCACAATGGAGAGGCCGCCGCTAAGAAACTCCCGCCCCTGCCTTTTCTGATCCGCGATGTTGTTGGTGTGGGAGAGTAGCGTCATCATCGCCGACAAGAACAGGAAAATAGTAAAAATACCCGAATAGATCACGATCATCAGCTTCGTCGCCAGGCCCAAGTCGGAAAAGCGGCTGAAACCCTTTGATTTTATGAGTCGCAAAGAGAACGGAGACTTCATAAATGTGCCACCATAATGCTTCGTATTTGCAATAGTGTATCCGCGCTACATTATTATACCATATCGACATGCACTTTCAACGTATTGGGCGTAAATTATGTAAAGCCTGGAAACATTGCAAGATCACGGGCAAATTCATAATATTTTCAGTTGTATTAAAAATTTTTAAGATTACAATTAAATTGCAAGCCGGCACGCGCGTACAGAATGTATACAGAATCGCTGAAGGTGGGGATGAGCTTTGACACGATATATACTCCAAAGACTGCTGCAAATGATCCCGGTGTTGCTTGGCGTCATCATTCTGGCGTTTGTTCTCAATGAGGTGGCGCCCGGCGATCCCGCCGTGCTGCTGGCCGGCGGCGAAAGCGCGACGCCGGAGGCGGTGGCTAAAATCCGCGAGGAGCTAAAGCTGGACGATCCTTTTATCGTCCGATTCGCCGATTACTTCAAAAAGATGGTGACGGAAGGGAACATCGGCACCTCCTACAAAACCCGGCAGCCCGTCGCCGTCGAGGTGGCCCACCGCTTCCCGCAAACCTTCAAGATGGCCGCCATCAGCGCCATTTTCGCGTCGATTATCGGCATCACGCTGGGGGTGCTGTCGGCCATCAAGCAATATACGTTCTTGGATAATCTCATCTCGATGTTCTCCCTCGTCGGGGTAAGTATGCCGGTCTTCTGGTCGTCTCTGCTGGGCATTCTTTTCTTCTCCATCCATTTGAGATTGCTGCCCTCCTCTGGGTTTTATACCTGGCAGCATTGGCTTTTGCCCTGCTTTGTGATCGGGACCAGCATGGCGGCCTCTGTTGTGAGAATGACCCGCTCAAGTATGCTGGAGGTCATCCGGCAGGATTACATCCGCACAGCCCGGGCGAAAGGGCAAAGCGAGCGGGTCGTGATTTTTAAGCACGCCCTGAAAAACGCCATGATCCCCGTTGTGACCAACATCGGTATGCACTTCGGCGTGCTGCTTGGCGGAGCCGTTATCATCGAGACCGTCTTCGTCATACCGGGAATCGGAAAATACATCACCGACGCGATACGGAACCGGGATTACCCCGTGGTGCAAGGCTCCGTTCTGGTTTTGGCCCTGGTCACCTGCTGTGTCAATTTGGGCGTCGACCTTTTGTACGCCATGATCGACCCCCGGATCAAGTCTCAGTATCGGGGCATGGCCAAATTCAAAAAGAAGAAGCGCGGCCTGACAGAAGGGGGGATCCGCTGATGCCGAAAATGAGCACGCCGGCTATCGAGGCGTTTCAAAAGAAGCAGAAAGCACGGCCGCGTCTCGCCGCCGGTCAGGGCAAAGAAAACGCCGAGAGCGTGAGCGTCCCGCTGTGGGTGGAATCGTGGCGGCGATTGGTGCGCCGGCCGACAGCCGTGTTGGGCATGATTATCTTTTTGGCGCTGGTCAGCATGGCCTTGTTTCCCTCCCTCATCGCCCCGGAGGGGTATGACAACCAGCAATTTACCCGGCTTTTCTTACCGCCCAACGGCCAGAATATTATGGGCACCGACAATTTGGGCCGGGATGTTTTCAGCCGCGTGGTGTATGGGGCCAGTTACTCTATGCGGGTTGGTTTTTTCGCCGTGTTGAGCTCCTGCTTGTTCGGCGGCGTTCTAGGCTCCATCGCCGCGTTTTATGGTTCCCGGGTGGACAATATCATCATGCGCTTTTTGGATATCATTCTTTCCATCCCTAGCATTCTGCTGGCCATCGCCATTACCTCTGTTTTGGGGGCCAGCCTGACCAACCTGATTATCGCCATCAGCGTCTCAGACTTTCCCCATTACGCGCGCATCGTGCGGGCCTCAATACTGGGGATCAAGGAGCAGGAATTTGTCGAGGCCGCGCGGGCCATTGGCGCCAGCGACGCCAGAATCATCTTTCGGCATCTGCTGCCCAACGCGATGGCGCCCATCATCGTTCAAGCTACCGTCGGCCTCGGTATGTCAATTCTCTCCTGCGCCTCCCTCAGCTTTATCGGCCTTGGCATTCAGCCGCCCCTGCCCGAATGGGGCACCATGCTCTCAACCGGCCGGGAATATATCCGGGAGTACTGGTGGCTGGTCGTCTTCCCGGGCATGTTTATCATGCTGGCGGTCTTCTCGGTAAATCTGTTTGGCGATGGCTTGCGGGACGCGCTTGACCCCAGACTGAAGCGGTGAGGCGGTGAGGTTGAGGACAAGACTGAAGCGATGAGGCGGTGAGGTTGAATATTATGACAGCGAAAGACAGCGGCGGGACGAAGTTCTTGCAGGTAAAAAACCTGATTATTCACTACGAGACCGACAACGGCGTGGTAGAGGCGGTCAACAATATATCCTTTGAGATGAATCGGGGAGAGACCCTGAGCCTGGTAGGGGAGACCGGCGCCGGTAAAACCACCACCGCCCTGGGCATCCTCTCTTTAGTTCCCAATCCCCCCGGTAAGGTCATCGGCGGCGAGATTATACTGGACGGCGAGAATTTGCTCAAAAAGAACGCGCCGCAGATGCGGAAGATTCGGGGCAACAAAATCTCTATGATTTTCCAGGATCCGATGACCTCCCTCAACCCCATTGAGACGGTGGGCGCCCAGATCGCGGAAGTGATCCGGCTGCACAATAAGGTAAGCAGGGCTGAGGCGATCCAGCGAGCCTGCGATATGCTGGAAAAGGTGGGCATCCCCGCCGAGCGGTATACGGATTTTCCCCATCAGTTTTCCGGCGGGATGAAGCAGCGCGTCGTTATCGCCATCGCCCTTGCCTGCAGCCCCGAGCTTCTCATCTGCGACGAGCCTACCTCAGCGCTGGACGTAACCATTCAGGCGCAGGTGCTGGATACCATGCGGCAGCTCAAGGATGAGTTCCAGACCTCGATGCTGATGATCACCCACGACCTGGGGGTAGTGGCTGAGACCAGCGACAATGTGGCGGTGATGTACGCCGGCGAGATTGTGGAGTATGGTACCTTGCGGCAGGTATTCAAGGATACCCGGCATCCCTACACCCGCGCCCTGTTTGACTCGCTGCCCGATATCGGCAAAGATGTCGAGCGCTTGGCGCCTATCAAGGGTATGACACCGGATCCTTCCAATTTGCCGGCTTGCTGTAGTTTTTACAACCGTTGCTCTCACCGGACGGAGCGATGCGCCCAAATAGACCCCAAGGCGTATGACGCGGGGGACGGGCACTTGGTAAAATGCCTTCTGGCGGGGGGAGAGGTGAGGGAACCGTGAGCGGTCTTCTGGAGGTGAAAAATCTCAAGAAATATTACGAGACCAACAGAGGCACTCTCCACGCGGTAGACGACGTGAGTTTCTCCGTTGAGAAAGGCGAGACGCTGGGGGTCGTCGGCGAGTCCGGCTGTGGCAAGAGCACTCTGGGGCAAGCTGTCATTCATCTGCGCAAACCCACGGACGGCAAAATTTTCTTTCAGGGAGAGGATATCTCCGCGCCCTCATCAAAACGGTTGCATGAGCTGCGCCGGCACATGCAGATTATTTTTCAGGATCCCTTTTCCTCGTTGAATCCTCGCATGACGGTCAAGCAAATCATTGGCGAGCCGCTGAGAATCTATAAGGTCTCAAAGGACAAGGCGGAACTGGAAGGGCGGGTCGCGAAGCTGATGGAGACGGTAGGCCTGGCCAGCCGCTTCGCCAATACCTATCCCCACGAGTTGGATGGCGGCCGGCGGCAGAGAATTGGGATCGCGCGGGCCTTGGCCCTGAACCCCAGCTTTATTGTCTGCGACGAGCCGGTCTCGGCTTTGGACGTCTCGATTCAGGCGCAGGTGCTGAACCTGATGCAGGATTTGCAAGAAATGCTGAACCTGACCTACATATTTATCACCCATGACCTGTCGGTTGTTAAGCATATCTCCGACCACATTATCGTAATGTACCTGGGTGTCGTGGTAGAGCGGTGCTCGTCGAAAGAGTTGTTTGACGCCCCGCTGCACCCTTACACCAAGGCTTTGCTAAGCGCTATACCCCACAGCGACATTGATGTTCCCAAAGAGCGGATTCTTTTGAAGGGTGAGTTGTCCTCGCCCATCGAGCCGCCACCGGGCTGCAGATTCGCCAAGCGTTGTATCTACGCCACCGAAAAATGCTCCCAGGACAGCCCAGAGATGGAGGAGGCGCGGCCCGGGCACATGGCCGCGTGCCACAACATCAGGTTGGTCAACGATAAATAACTCACAACGAAATGGAGGAAAAAAAATGAAAATGAAAAGGCAAAGACAGAGACAATCGCGCGGAATTCTTACCCTTATCCTGGCACTGGCGCTATTGGCCGGCTGCGGGGGGCAGCCAGCCGTTCCCGGCGGCCAGGCGTCCGGCGGCGGCGGCGGAACATCGACCGCCGGCGCGGCCAGCGTAACATCCGAGCCGGATACTCTCATCGTCGCGGTTGACTCGGAAGGCGACACCTTCGATCCCTTCGACTACGCTGATCTGGACGACGGTTTTCTGGTTCGCCAGGTGCATGAGCCATTGGCCTATCTTGACAGCACATCCCCCAACGGCTTCTCCCCCGTGCTGGCGGAATCGTGGGAATATCCCAACGACCAGACCATCCTCCTTCATCTGCGCCAGGGCGTTATGTTCCAAAACGGTGAGGAGATGAAAGCCGGCGACGTGCTGTTCTCTTTGAGAACAACCAAGGAAAGAGGGCTGCTGAACCCGAACAACTGGACCAACCTGGATTTGGATAACGCGACCGTCATAGATGATTACACGCTGGAAATCAGCACCTTTGAGCCTTCGTCTTTCTCCTTCTCGTGGCTTCTCAGCGAGATGGTCAGTATCGTCAGCGAAAAAGCCTACGCCGAGCTGGGCGCGGGATACGCCCGCAACCCCAATGGCGGCACCGGCCCTTACATCCTGACCGATTGGGTCGCCGGCGACAGGGTTACCTTTACCCGAAACGAGAATTATTGGGGTACCATGCCCCAGTATAAAACCTTGGTTCTCCGCTTTATTATCGACGGCACCGCGCGTACCTTCGCGGTGGAGTCCGGCGGCGTGGACGTGGCGTATTCCTGTCCTACCGCGGATCTGGGGACTTTGTCGTCCCTTGACGGCTATGAGGTTATTCGGCAAGTCACCTCCGGGGTGAATTACCTGTGGTTCAATAATAATGACGAGCATTTAAAAGACATCCGGGTTCGGCAGGCCCTGAGTTATGCCCTGGATCTGCAAACGATGGTTCCCATCGCGTACAACAATATGGGCGCGGTCGCGGACAGCGTGTTCGGGCCATCCTGCCCGCAGAAAATAGTGCCGGACACCATCTATAGGCAAGATATGGATAAGGCGAAACAGCTATTGGCCGACGCCGGCTACGGGGACGGCTTTGACCTGAAAATCATCATTACCGACAGGGCGTCCCGCAAAACCCTGGCGGAGATGATGAAGAATATCTGGGCCAACCTGAACATCAATCTGGAGATAGAGGTTTTAGAGCTTTCCACCATTCTGGAGCTGGTTTTTAACGACGACTATCAGCTGACCATCATGGCGGAGGGCGGCTTCCACGGGGAGGCCTGGCGCTCTTATATGCATACCGAGGGCGTCAACAACTATTCCAAGTACTCCAACGCCCGGGTGGACGAGTTGTTTAACCTGGCCGTAGAGACGTCGGACGCCGCGGAAGGCATGGTGTATTACACCGAAATGCAGCAGATTTTCGCCGACGAGGTACCCATTCTCCCCATGCAGTACGATGAGATTCTAAACGTGGTGCGCAAAGGCTTTTATTATTCGGTAGACCCCACCTACAACTTTATGGCCGCGAGGTTCTATTATATCCGGTACGACGAATAACGCCGGCGCCGAATAAATAATACCTATCCCAAAAATAAAGCTGTACGCCGCGCGATCTCGCGCGGCGTACAGCTTTGTGCCGTTTATTCACCACTTACGCTATGCCTGGGCATGCCCGCGGCCCGTAGCCGCGGCCGCGGCTGGTCAGTCTTTGTAACCTCCGCCGCCGTAGCCGTCGGTGCGAATTTCGTCCAGATAGTTGTAGATGCTGAATTTTGACACGTTGATCCGCCGGGCAATCATATTGACGGCGCCCTTCACCAAAAAGACACCCCGCTGATCCAACTCCGCGATCAGCGCCAGCTTGTCACTTTTTTCCAAGGAGGAAAAATTGGCGTCCCCTACCCGCTCCACAATAAACTCGGAAATGATGCTGTTCAGAAAGCCCTGAATGTCGGAGGCGCTGTAGAACTTTTCGCCCGCCGCCCTGTTTTCTTCCTGCTCATCCTCATCCTCCAGGTTCGACGGCCGGGTCAACTCCTCCAAAAAGCTTGTAATCATTTTGATGTGGACGATGTTGTGATGAATGCACAGGCAGCCGATGGGCCGCTGGTCGCTGGAAAACAGGAACTGGACAGACGTGCGCAAAACCAGCCCCGACAAAGATTTGTTGATAAAGCCGTAGATATCTTTAAATCCCTGATTTTGGATATGTTCCAGGAGAAAAGCGGGCAAAGGGGTTCCCGGTTTGGCGCCGGCGGTGGTCCCTCTAACCGCTACAGCCGTTCCCTGACGCTGCTCTATCCCCTCCAGCGAATACAGTATCGCGTCGCAGCTGTCGCCAAATTGGGTGCCCAGCATCTGAACGAGCCGCGTATACTGTTCCAGCTCATGATGAGGCATAACTCACACTCCTCGCGGAATTTTTGTAAAAGGCTTGGATCAAATTAACTTAACGTAGAGTATACCATATCTGACGCGTTTTGTTAATTTGCTCCAAAACCTTTTCAAAACCTTTTAGCGAAAAGAGCGGCGCGGTGAGTTTCCTCAGCCCGCGCCGCTCTTTCCTGCGGTTCGTATCTTAGCGGTTCGTATTTTAACTGTTACGGCAAAGGAGTGACGGGCTCGTAATCGTCAAAGAAAGTATGCAAGCCAATCTCACTCATTTCCAGGGCCGGGCGGTCGTCCGCGATGGGCTTGAAAGCCGGCAGCTTGTCGCCGTGCTCCATAGCCCGGGCCAAACACTCGGCGGCCCAGTCATAGTGAGGCTCGTAGTAGGAGCGGCGCGGAATGGCGCAACGAATCAACTCGTAGGGCGCCTTGGTGCGCTTGCTGGTATCTAGGGGATTCTCGGGGTCGATACGGCCGCGCTGCAAAGAATCCATCGCGGTGGAGGCAAAGCCGCCCTCGATATAGGCCTGAGCCGACAGGCAAGTAGCCGGGCCTTGGGTATGGTCGAGGTGAGGCAGGCACTTGCCAGCGTTGACATAAATCGCGTAGCTGGAGGCCGGCTCCAGGATATAGACACCCCGCTTTTTGCAAGCGTTGGCGAAGTAATCCACCTGACGCTGACGATCCTGCAGGTAGTAGTCGTTGACACCTTCCATCAGGCCGACAGCCAGCGACTCAAGGTCGCGGCCAGCCAAGCCGCCGTAGGTAAGATAGCCGTCGGTACGGATAACCTTGGGCTGCATGCGCTGCCACAGTTTTTTGTCCCGGCAGGCGGAAAAACCGCCCATATTGACCATACCGGTTTTCTTGGAGCTCATGTGGCAGCAGTCGGCATAGCTGAGCATCTCCCGCACAATCTCAAGGCAGGACTTGTCTTTGTAACCTGCCTCATGCTGCTTGATGATCCAGGCGTTCTCAGAGATCCGGGCGATATCCAGACAAAGCGCGGTGCCCCGCTTATTGTACTTGTCGATGATCCGGCGGGTCTCCCGGATATCGGCCATAGAGACGCCCATACCGCCGTTCAGGTTGTTGGGGACTACCAGATCCACAAGGGGGATTTTCTCAGCGTTCAACTCAAAGTACCGCTCAAACGCCTCGGTATCGATGCCGCCCTTGAACTGGCTGGTGGTATCGTCGGGATTGAAATAACTTTTCTCGACGAAATCCACCGGCTCGGCGCCCCGCTGGAAACTCCAGGCGCTGGTGGTGGTGAAATGGGTATTGGAGGGCACCTTGTCGCCCGGCCGCACCAGGCACTCATACAGAGGCGCCTCCGCGCTGCGGCCCTGATGGGACGGCAGAATATAAGGCATACCGGTAAAATTCTGGGCGACTTCCTCAAAATACTCGTAGCTACGGCAATAAAAGTAAGACTCGTCGCCCTCCATCATGGCGGCCCACTGGCGGTCGCTCAGCGCGCCGGTGCCGGAGTCTGTCACCATGTTAATGAAAACATACTTGGCGGGAAGCAGGCGGCCGGAATAACCGTGTTTCCTCATGATTTCCTTCCGCTTTTCCCGGGTCGTGGGAACGCTATATTCGACCACCTTAATACGGTAAGGCGGCGCTTTATCAAATGGTAAGTCTGTTTTGGCCAGCATTTCCTGATCGCTGATTCTCATTCGCGCGTACCTCCTTAATTTGACTCACAAAAAATTGGGCGGGGTTGTGACCGACGGCTGTATATTACGGAGTATTACGGATGCTCAAAGAGGGGCTCGAACTCGTCGAAGAAGGTATGCATACCGATATCCCGGTCTTCCAGCTTAGGACGAAGGTCGCCCATGTCGCACCGCTGGTAGCCGGGCACCTTATCGCCCCACTCCATAGCCTTGTACAGAGACTCCGCGCACCACTCGTAATGAGAGTCGGTGTAAGCCCGGCGCGGGAACGCGCAGCGAATCAGCTCAAACGGGGCAAGCTGTATCTTGGCCATGTTGGTCGGATCGTCCGGGTCAAGATGGCCGCGGTGCAGAGAGTCCATCGAGGTAAAGCCGACGCCGCCCTCAATATAGGCCTGAGACGCGAGAGCTGTGCCCGGGCCCTGATGCTTGGGGATATGGGGCAGACAATGCTCGGCCAGAATCCAGGAGCCCAGCGTGCAGGCGGGATTATACGTGGCGACGCCCAGTTTTTTGCAGGCGTTATTGAACACGTCGCACTGGCGCTGCTTGTCTTCCAGATAATAGTCATTCACGCCTTCCATCAGGCCAACCGCCAACGCTTCCAGATCCCGCCCCGCCAGGCCGCCGTATGTAAGGAAGCCGTCGATGCGAATGAGCTTGGGCTGGATGCGCATGAAGTTTTGGTAATCCCGCACGGTGACAAACCCGCCCATGTTCACAAGGCCGCACTTCTTGGCGCTCATGTGGGACACGTCGGCGTAACTCATCATTTCCCGCACGATCTCAAGGCAGCTCTTGCCGCCGTAGCCCGGCTCGTACTTCTTGATGATCCAGGCGTTTTCGGAAATACGGGCAATGTCGAGGGAGAAGATAACATCGCGCTTTTTATACTTGTCGATGATTTGGCGAACGGCCTTGATGTTGGCCATGGAAACCGGCTGGCCGGCGCACAGGTTGTTGGGGACCACCAGCTCGACGAAGCCGATCTTGTCGCCCTGCTCAATAAAGAGTTTCTCCAGGGCGGCGGTGTCAATATTGCCCTTAAACCAGGACTTGTTGTGCTCGTCGTAATACTCGGGGCAGGTCATATCCACGGGCTCCGCGCCATAGTAGTAGCAATGCGCGCGAGTGGTGGTAAAGTGCATATTGGAGGGGACAATGTCGCCCGCCCTCACGAAGGCCTCGTACAAAATAGCCTCGCCCGAGCGGCCCTGGTGGGTGGGCACGGCGTATTCCATGCCGCTAAAATCCTGCAATACCTTTTTCAGGGGCTCCCAGCTCTTGGAGTTGAAGTAGGATTCGTCGCCCAACCACATAGCTCCCCACTGTCGATCGCTCATAGCGCTTGTCCCGGAGTCGGTGCACATGTTGATGTAGATGTACTTCGCCGGCAGGTTGCAGGCGGAATACTGCACTTCCTTGATCAACTTTTTGCGCTGTTCCCGGGTTGTGGGCTCGGTATACTCCACAACCTTGACCCGATACGGAGGGACTTTGTCGAATGGTATGTCGGTTGGAGCAAGCATTTCTTCGTTTGAGATTCTCATAACCAAATACCTTCCTTTCCTTTTAGTTGCTCTCTCCCAAAGGGAAGCCCAGTGCCTTGTGTCGCCTAAAACCTGTCGGCAAACTTGTCGGCAAGCGGCCACCCTTCTTTACAATCTAAATATATCACGTTTTGGACGCTTGTCAACAATTTTTTTTACGAGTTAAAACTTTTTAGTAATGTAAACGCCGCAATTTTCAGTTACTTGATTGGGCGAGCAAAGTAAACGCTTTTGGATAAATTCGCTTGAAATATGGATAATTTTCAAGTATAATTCACTCATGATTCATCGGATACTGAGATGTACAAATTTTGCCTGCCGGTTTCGTCATCAGGCAAAGCGGAGGATACAGCAAGCACACCTGAGAATAAAGGAGAAATATCATTATGCGCTACTCACAGTCTATTCGGTTTAAACTCATGCTATTGGTCGTAATTCCTTTAGTTGTCGTCGCGGTTTCCTTTATAGGTATCTCCGTGCTTACGGCAAATAAGCTGGTGAATGACGACAGTATCGTGGTCTCGGAATCCGCCGAGGCCACAGTTTTGGCCATTGTTGAGGACTGGCGTTATTCCACCCTGGCTTACGCGAAAATCCTGGCCGACAACAGCTCCGAGGAATTGCTGAGCGCGATAAACGACAAGGATACCGACACCATCATTGATTTGGTCAAGGACTCTTTCAATGATACCGGCTGCGACGGTATGACCTATACCGATATGGCGGGGATAGCCCTGGCCCGGGTTACCAACCCGACGAGATTCGGGGATAATATCAGTACATCTATGGCCATCGCCGACGCCTTGAAAGGCCAGTCGGTCTCCTACGCCTATCCCACCGCCAATAACGGGTTCAGCATCACCGCCGGTGTGCCTGTGATGAGCCGGGGCGGCCATCAGTTAGGCGTTTTGTTTTTGTCCAAAAGGCTGGACTCCATAGCTTCCCTGGAAAAAATCAGTTCCATGGCCGGCGGCGAGATCATGCTCTACCAATATGACCAGCCACTGATGGGAGCCGGGGGAAATCAGTCGGCCAGCGAGGCACAGCCCCTGTCTCAGGATGTGTGGGCTGAGTTGAGCGCCGGAGAAAGCATCGCCGAAATCACAAGCATAAACGGACGGGCCGCCGTGCAGCGGTATATTCCCCTTAGTGGCAAGGACAACGCGGTGGTTGGCGCTTTGCGAATTCGGGCTCTCCGGCAAAGCGACACTTGGGTCTACATCCTTTGGGCCTGCGTCTTTTTTGCCGCTATTATTGTCCTTTTTCCGATCATCAGCCCTCGTATCGTCAGGTTTGTCAAGCCCATACAGGAATTGAGCCAACTGGCGCGCCAACTGTCCACCGGCGACGTGGCGACAAATATTTCAGAAAACCGCACAGACGAGATCGGCCAATTACAGGGCAGCATGAAAATCCTTAGGGACGCCATGTCCGCCCAGGCAGACGTTATTGGTCATATCGCCGCCGGCGACCTGACAGTGGATTATCAGCCTCGCTCAGCTCAGGATTCCGTGGGCAACAGCCTCAATAAAATGCTGTCCCTCAACAACGAGGCATTGTCGGCCATTACCCTCTCCGCCCATCAGGTGGAGATAGCGGCCGCGCAAGTGGCCGGCGGCAGCCAAACTCTGGCGCAGGGATCTACAGATCAGGTAGCCACCATCGCGGATATTTTTGGCAGCGTGAGCAGCATAGCGGATAAAGCCCAAAGCAACGCCAATCTGGCCCAGGAGGCCTCCGGCCTTTCCGCGCATTCCCAGGTCATGATGAGTGACAGTATGACCAGCATGAAGGATTTGGTGGAGGCCATGGGAGAGATCTCAGACGCCTCAATGAATATTTCCCGGGTAATAAAAGTGATTGAGGATATCGCTTTTCAAACCAACATCCTGGCTCTGAACGCGGCGGTAGACGCGGCTCGGGCGGGGGACCATGGCAAGGGCTTCGCCGTCGTGGCGGATGAGGTGCGCAATCTGGCCGGCAAAAGCGCGGCGGCGGCCAGCGAGACAGTGGGGATGATTCAGGGCAATATCAGCAAAGGGCGCCGGGGGACGCAGCTTGTGGAAAAGGCCACGCACTCCTTGACGGAGGTATCCGGCAACGCCCAGCAGATCCACGGCATTTTGGCCGCTATCACCGAGGCGTCCACCGGTCAGGGCGCCGCGATCGACCAGATGAAAAGATCTATGGCCCAAGTTTCCGATATCGTTCAGGCCAATACCGCCGCCAGTGAGGAATTTGCCGCCGCCAGCGAGGAAATGTCCAGCCAGGCCAATGTGCTGGCAGGTTGGGTAAGCCATTATACTCTGCGTAAACAATAGCCCGGCTTCCCAGAAAAAAAGATACTCAAAAGGAAGTGTTTGGACTGAGCCGCGACCCGGAAGTCACCCACAAGATTATGTCCGCGATAAAATCCAAAAATACCAAGCCGGAAATCTTGTTGCGTAAAGAGCTCTGGCGGCGGGGCCTGCGGTTTCGTACCAATTACAAGGCGGTTCCGGGCACACCGGATATAGTTTTTACCCGAGCGAAAATCGCCGTTTTTTGTGACGGCGATTTTTGGCATGGGCACAATTGGGTTCTCCGGGGCTACGGCAGTTTCGAGGAAGAAATCAGCCACTACGCGCCTTATTGGTCGAAAAAAATCCAGGCCAATGTGGAAAGGGATCAGAGGGTCAACGAAACCCTGCGGCAAGAAGGCTGGCTGGTTTTACGCCTTTGGGAAAACGACATCAAACGGGAACTCCAGAAATGCGCGGCCCAAGTCGAGCGGGCATACAGGTCGATCATGCGGCCGCTGCAAATTGACGGGGATATCTATTAGTGAGGATATCTATTGATGATGATATCTATTGATGAGGATATCTATTGATATTGAGGTGTTACCTGCTGACGAGAGAAGTTAGCCGCTTCTTGACAAGGAAGGGAGGTCAGCCGCTTCTGCGGGTGTCCAATTTGCGTTTGTATTCCCAAAATTGCTCCAAGGGTATCGGCCGGGTCAGGAAATTGCCCTGAAATACCTGGCAGCCCAGCTTGGTCAGGAATTGGAACTTTTCCCTGGAATCAATCCGATCCGCTTCCATGCGAAAGCCCATTTGTGTGCAGAGACCTTTCAAAGCTTGCAATAGCTTATGTTTTTTCGGCAGGGTAAATGCTTCCAAAACCAGTTTTTCCGCGATGACCAAAGCCTCCAGATCCACTTCGCTGAAAATATTCAGCGGATAATTGGTGTCGCCAACCTCCTTCAGCGCCAGACGAAAACCGGCCTCCGTCAGTTCCTGGAGAGACTGGTAAATCGCCGCGTCTTGGGTGTGGGGCCAATCGTATACCAAATCCAGGCGGAAAAGGCCGGGATCGATTTCATAATAGTTGATCATGTCGATGTACCAGCGGCTGAAATCCGGCTGGGTGACGCTTTCCGGGAAGACCGGCAGAACCAGCTCAAAGATCTGGCTGCCGCCAATCCGGTCTTGGGGCTGGCACAGGCAGAGGCATTCAAAGATATAGCGATCCAGCATGTGCAACTTGCCGATTTCCCGCAGGGAGGAGGCTAATTCCTCCGGGAATATTTTGTCCCTGATAGGATGGCGGCAGGATATGGATACCTCAGCCCCGGCCACCTCGTTTTGGTTGAGCGCGTATCTGGGCTGCAAGGAGATTGTCAGCCCGCTCAGTTGTATCTGATTGCGGATTTCCGCGTCGGTATATTGTCGTTCTGGCACCGCCGCCGGCGCGTCCGGCTGGCTTTCCTCTGAGGCGTCAACGATCCACTCTATCAACGTGGCCGCGTTTGGCGAGGACTCGGGCTCCGCCTCCGCCTCAGGCTCAGGCTCCGCCGCCGCTTCAGCCTCAGGCTCCGTCTCGGCCTCCGCCTCGGGCTCCGCCTCGAACACAGGCTCGGCCTCAACCTCAGCCTCAGCT
>JAISDE010000241.1 GCA_031265035.1 Peptococcaceae bacterium
CTGAAAAATCAACTGGGCGCCCCGCCGAAACCGCTTTTTCGCCTCGCCCCGCAAAGCGGCCACATCGGCGCCCTCAAACAAAACCCGGCCGCCGCTCAAAGGCCGCAGCGCCAAAATACCCCGGCCCAGCGTGCTTTTGCCGCAGCCGCTTTCCCCCACCAGCCCCAAGGTCTCGCCGCTCCTGATCGCGAAGGTCACCCCGTCTACCGCCCGAATCAGCCCGCCGCGGCTAGCCCCGTTTTTGACCGGGAAATAGGTCTTGACATCCTCCACCCGCACCAGCGGTATCTCCGTCCCCGGAGTCCCCGGAGCCATCGGAGACTCCGGAGTCCCTGGAGTCATCGGAGTCCCCGGAGTCTCCGGAGTCCCCGGAGTCTCCGGAGTCATCGTGGTCTCCGCCGGCGCCGCCAACACCGCCGCCTTATTCATCGGCATTCTCCCCCGCGCCCATTTCGGCGCCCTCTCCGACACCCTTCCCGGCGTCCTCCCCAGATTCCTCACAGGCGCCCGCCCCGGCATAAAGCCAGCACCGCGCGCCGTGCCCCGGCCCCAGCTCCGCCAGCGGCGGGGCGTTTTGCCCACAAATATCCCTGGCCTGGGCGCAGCGGGGATGAAAAGGGCAGCCCGGCGGCATCTCACCCGGCGCCGGCACCGCGCCCGGTATAGCCCGCAACGGCTGCCGCCCCCCGCCGATCCGGGGAATCGCCGCCAACAGCCCCAGCGTGTAAGGATGCCGCGGCCGCGCGAACAACACGCTCCTGGCCGCTTGCTCCACAATTTGCCCGGCGTACATCACAATGATTTGGTCGCACATTTCCGACACCACGCCCAAATCATGGGTAATCAAGATAATGCTGGCGCCCAACTCCCGGCTCAATTCCCGCATCAATTCCAGTATCTGCGCCTGCACCGTCACATCCAGAGCGGTGGTCGGCTCGTCCGCGATCAAAAGCTGGGGACCGCAAGCCAGCGCCATGGCGATCATCACCCGCTGGCACATACCGCCGGAAAGCTGGAAAGGAAATTGCCGCAGCCGCTCCTCCGGACCCGGTATGCCCGTGAGAGCCATCAACTCAATCGCCCGGCGCCTGGCCTGACGCCTGGTCATACGCTGATGGCGCAGAAGATTCTCCATTATTTGCCATCCCAGGGTGCGCAAAGGATTCAGGGAATTCATCGGCTCCTGAAAGATCATGGCGATCTCCTTGCCTCGCAGCCCCCGCAACTCCCGTTCCGGCAGCCTCAGCAAATCCCGCCCGCCAAAAAATATCCGCCCCTCGGCCGCGGCGTTCCGCTCCGGCAGCAAGCCCATCACCGCCAAGGAGCTGACGCTTTTGCCGCTGCCACTCTCCCCCACGATACCCAGAATCTCATTTTTATTTAAGGAAAAGCTTATCCCATTCACGGCGTCGCTGTACCCGGATAGTGTATTAAAGCGCACCCGCAAATCCTCCACCCGCAATAGCGGTTCCGCCGACAAAAGCGCGCCTCCCCTCATTTAGGACCTGCGCGACAATAAACTCGCGCGTCTCCTTATGACCGATCAATATGGGTTATTGTAATACAGCCTCCCCCGAAAGTCAAATTTAACCCCGCGCCCGCTGTATTTAACCGCGCGCCGCTGTGATATACCTATGTCTCAGCCATGTCTCATCTTTGTCCTAAAATTATACAATGTGGCGGGCATTACGCGACGCGTACCACCGTCGCGCCATAAATGAACACATGTCGTCGCGTATTGTCACATATCGATACATATAATGTTACATAAATCGGGCCAACCTTGACAATAATGTCCACACGCGTTAATATTAGTGTTAGTAACCCGTGTCATTAGAGTGGAGGGATCGCGATGGCCGAAACTAGTTTTGCCCCGGCTGACCGCCGGATTCTTACCCGGCGGCGCTGGGAAAGTATTTATCAGGCCCGGGGCGACTTCATTGCCGGCCGGCTGGCCGACCCCCTGTCTTGCCCCGACATCGATCCGACGATCGCCGCTTCGTGGCTGCGCTGCAAAGCGAACGGCGTCAACCCCGAGGCGGGCTTTGAGAACATTCGCCCCGGGGGCGGGCCTGAGTTGAGCGCCCCCCCATTGCCCCAGTCGCCCCTGGATTTTGAGCTGACCCGTCTGTCGGCGCCACTGCTCGCCGCCCTGGAGAGCTGGCGCTTGATCAAAAATCTCTCCTTTTGCCTCGACAGTATCGCCAGCGACCGCCGGCTGCTGGCCAGCCAAAGCATGACGCCAGCTATGCCCTGGAGCATACCCGGCAACTCGGCTGGCGCGGAAATCAGCATCGGAACCAACGCCGTCGCCCTGGCGCGAATATCCCGGCACCCTATCTGCGTCCAAGGCCCCGAGGCCTATTGCCACAAATTTGACCCTTGCTTCTTGGCGGCCGCCCCCATATTTGATTATTACGGCGAGATGGTGGCTATCCTAAAAGTGGGGACACTGGCCGCCGAGGGATGGCCGGAGCCTTGGGATGAGCGGATACAAAACACCTATGCCCTGCTGCTGGGGGCGATCAGCTCCCTGGCCGCCGCTATCGGCGACAAGCTGCGGCTCACCCAGGGCGACAAGGCCCTCAAGGCTTCCAACAGCCTGATGGAAAAGGCGTTATCCCTGGTGGATCTGGGCGTGATTGTTATCAGCCGCGCCGGTAAAATCAAAGGCGTCAACAAAACCGCCGTGGAATATCTGGGGATCGGCACCGGCCCGACGGAGCGGGATCTGCAGCAATTCTTATCCGAGCGCTCCCAATTGATCAAAGCTATCCAGGCCGGCGAGAATCTTGAGCTGGAAGAAGCCTTTTTGGTGGGCGGCGACTACAAGCGTTTTTCACTCAAGCTGCGCTCCTTCGGCAAAAACCCGAACGACCTTGAGGGGGGAGCGGTGCTCTCCCTGCAAAAGTCCGCCGGCGTCAATAAAACGGACTTAGAGCAAAGCGCAGGCTTAGCGCGAGGCGCGGACTTAGAGCAAAACGCAGGCTTAGCGCGAGGCGCGGACTTAGCGCAGAGCGGGCCGGCGGGGCCGGGGCTTTTGGCAAGCTCCGAGAAAAACGCGATCGCCTCAGCCCTCGGCCTGTCCGGCGGCAACATCGCCAAAGCGGCCAAACTGCTGCGGGTCAGTCGCACCACATTATACCGAAAAATAGACAAATACCAAATCCCCACCGGCAAAAACCCCACCAAAAAAGCGGGAACAAAAGCGGAAACAGAAGCGGGAACAAAAGCGGAAACGGGAACAGAAGCGGAATAACGGAATGTTCCCGTGGTAGGCGCGGCCCGCCGTGTCGTTCCTCAGAGCATGCCCAGCGGCCCGCCGAGGATCAGCATCAGGATCAGCAAGACCGCGGCCCAGGCAATTGACAGAATCCAGCCAGCTTTGAAGAATTCCCCCATAGTATAATGACCGCTGCCATAAGTCAGCAGCGGTACCGGATCAAGGGGCAGCAGGAAGGCCGCGGACGCGGTAAAGACCATAGGCACCATCAAGGTCAACTGATTGATGCCGGCGGCGTTGGAGAAAACCACCAGGGTGGGCACCATTATGGAGATGATGGCTGGGTTGACCGGCACCAGCAGGTGGATCACCAGAGTGAAGACGATGACCACGATCAGCGCCACTAACGGGCTCGCCCCCTGAATGCCGCCCAGGGCGAGATTGGCCAGCCAACCGGCGGCGCCGGATTGATAGAAGGTCGTGCCGAGAGATGTAGCGGCGCCGATCAGGAGCAGCACATCCCAGTCGATTTTTTGCGTTTTCCAATCCAGGAAACCAAACCCCGGCAAGAAGAACACAGCGGCGCCCAGGGTGGTGGTAGCCGGGATCGGCAAATGGTGGACGCTCTCACTGAGCCAGACCGCGATCAGGATGATCATCACGACGATCCATTTCTTCTCGTTGACGCTCACCGGCCCCAATTCCCGCAACTCCTTATCGATATCCTCCAGGCCCCGCAGCTTGTCGATCTCGGGCTTGTACACAAAAACGAGAATCAGCCAGGCCAGCACGGTGAGGATGAGCGCGACGGGGACGCCCAGGGCCGCCCATTTGGCGAAACTGACGCTGATGCCGGCTGTTTCCTGCAACAATTCCAGGGCCTGCACATTCAAAGATGAGCCGACGGGCGTGCCGACGCCGCCAATCAGCGCCGCGAAGGGAATGCCGATCAACAGCGCTTTAGCGA
>JAISDE010000242.1 GCA_031265035.1 Peptococcaceae bacterium
CGGTAGTGGAATATCTCGCCGTCTATGGCTTGCGCGTATACTCTCAAATCCCTTACGCAGAGCGACTCGAACAGCAGCCCAAAGGTGTTGAAATCCGTCAACAGGCTGTCCGCTGTGGCCCGGAGAACCGCCGTCGCGATGGATGGGTCGATAAAATGCCGCTTAGGTGAACTGCGGATTGCCGTTTTGGAGCGCATGGCCGGGTTCCAAGCGGGCAAATCCTCAACCACATAAACTCGGCGGAGCGCGTTCATATAAGACGCGATGGTCTTTTCGGATATGGTGTCCTCGTCTCCGGCAATGTCGTTTCGGATGGTGGAGAAGTTCGCCATTGTAGAGACGTTCCTCGCGAGGGAGCGCATCAGGGCGCGGATCCGGGCGGGTTTTTTTTCCACGCCGTCCACGCGGGAGATATCCGTGTTGATGATCGCCTCAACATAATCGTAAACCCTGCGAAGCGCGACGGATTCTTTATCGTTTATGGACGCGGGCCAGCCGCCGCGCGTTAGGATAAAAGCCAATTGCTCAATTGACAGCGCGGACATCCCGTCCCCATCGGTCGTGCCGTCAAATAGCGCCTTTAAGGAAATCTCCCCGTTGGATTCAAGGGACTCGTAAAGCGTCATCGTTCTCATCAGCATGCGGGCAATTCTGCCAGTGCCTGTGTGCTGTACAGCGTTGTCCTTAGGCACGGCCGATCCGGTAAGGATAAACTGTCCAGCGGCGCCGCGCCGGTCAACGGCAAAGCGCACCGCGTCCCACAGCACAGGGGCTTCCTGCCATTCGTCAAGCAACCGCGGCGTTTCGCCGCGCAATAAAACTGACGGCTTTGTATCGGCCGCTCTCAAGTAAGCGTCTTTGTGGTCCGGGTCTTGCATAAAAAGCGTACTTTTCGCTTTCTCCCGCGCCGTCCATGTTTTGCCGCACCATTTCGGGCCCTCGATCAGCACCGCCCCGGACGCCTCCAAGTGGGCGTCCAGCACCTCATCCGCGATTCGTTTTAAGTATTTTTCCGCCAAAATAAGCGCCTCCGCGTTCAGTTTGAAGCTGCAAATGGTCATTATACAACTGTTATACACTAAACTTCCGAGTTTGGCAAGAGATTACTTCCGAGTTTGGCGGTAATTTACTTCCGAGTTTGGCGAAAGATTACTTCCGAGTTTGGCGAGTTTGGCTTTATCGCGTTTCCGATAAATAAAATTTGCAGAAATGGCGGCGAAAGTGTACAATACATGGCAGAGTGAAAAAAAGAGAAAAGAGAAAATGGAGGAAACGAGAATATGCCTTACAGTGACGCGACGGTGCTGCGAAAAGAGATGACCCTGGCCGGGCGGGCCTTGAGCTTGGAGACGGGCCGGCTGGCCAGACAGGCCGGCGGGGCGGTATTCGCCAGTTATGGGGATACCCGGGTATTGGTCAGCGCGACAGCTTCGAAAAATATTCGGGAGGGGATCGATTTCTTTCCCCTGTCCGTGGAATATGAGGAAAAAATGTATTCCGTCGGCAAAATCCCCGGCGGATTTATTAAGCGGGAAGGTCGTCCCAGCGAGAAGGCGATTTTGTCCGCCCGCTTGATCGACCGGCCGATTCGGCCTTTGTTTCCCGAGGGTTTTCGCAATGAGGTGCAGGTAGTGGCGACGGTTTTCAGTGTGGAGCATGATAATCCGCCGGAGATTTTGGCGGGGATCGCCGCCTCCGCCGCGTTGATGATCTCGGATATTCCCTTTGCCGGCCCCACGGCTACGGTGGCGGTAGGGTTGGCGGACGGGCGGCTGGTTTTAAGCCCGACGATCGCCCAAAACGAGGAAAGCCTGCTGAATCTGACGGTGGCGGGCACGGCGGAGGCCATTATGATGGTGGAGGCGGGCGCCAGGGAGGTGTCGGAGGAAACCTGTCTGGACGCCATCATGTTTGGGCATGAGGCGATTCGGGAGATCACCGCGTTTATCCAGGCTTTTCGCCAGGAGGCGCTGGCTATGGGTTTGGCCAAGGAAAAGATTACCCCGACGCTGGCGGCTTTTGACCCGGTTTTGGCGGACGGGCTCAGGGAGTATGGGGACGCGGCGATGCTGACCGCTTTGCGGACGCCGGAGAAGCTGGCCAGGGAGGCGGCGGTGGCGGCGCTGAAAACGGCGGCCAGGGAGAAATTTATTCTGACGTTTCCCGAGCGGGGAAAAGAGATCGACAAGATCCTGGAGGATATTGAGAAGGATCATGTCCGCCGGTTGATCAGCATAGATAAGATCCGGCCCGACGGTCGGGCGGCCGACGAGATCCGGCCCATCAGGGTGGAGGCCGGTGTCCTGCCCCGGGCTCATGGCAGCGGGTTGTTTACCAGAGGGCAAACCCAGGTGCTGAATGTGACTACCCTGGGCACAGCCAGGGAGGATCAGCTGCTGGACGGTCTGGGGCTGGAAACCTCCAAGCGGTATTTACATCATTATAATTTTCCGCCTTTCAGCGTGGGGGAGACCAAGCCCATGCGGGGGCCGGGCCGCCGGGAGATTGGCCACGGCGCTTTGGCGGAGCGGGCTTTGGAGCCGATGATTCCGCCGATGGAGGATTTCCCCTATACGATTCGGCTGGTGTCGGAGGTGCTGGAGTCCAATGGCTCATCCTCTATGGCTTCCGTCTGCGGCAGCACCATCTCCCTGATGGACGCTGGGGTGCCGATCAAGCGACCGGTGGCGGGCATCGCCATGGGCCTGATCAAGGAGGGAGAGCATTATACCATCCTGAGCGATATTCAGGGGCTGGAGGATCATCACGGCGATATGGACTTCAAGGTGGCCGGCACGGAAAAAGGGGTGACGGCTTTACAGATGGATATTAAGGTGGACGGTCTCTCCCGCCAGATTTTGGCCGACGCTCTGAAGCAGGCCCATGAGGGCAGGCTGTTTATTTTGGGCAAGATTCTGGCGGTGATCGCCAAGCCCAAGCCGGAGTTGTCCCCTTACGCGCCCAGGATTATTACCCTGACCATCGATCCGGATAAGATCCGGGATGTCATCGGGCCAGGCGGCAAGATTATCAAGAAGATCGTCGAGGAAACCGGCGTGAAGATCGATATTGAGGACAGCGGCCTGGTGATGATCGCCACGGCGGACGCGGAGGCCGGGGCCAAGGCGGTGCAGATCGTGCGGGATCTGACCAGGGATGTGGTGGTAGGCGAAATTTATACCGGCAAAGTGACCCGGCTGATGAATTTTGGCGCTTTTGTGGAGGTGCTGCCCGGCAAGGAGGGGCTGGTGCATATTTCCCACCTGGCGGAGACCAGGGTCAACAAGGTGGAGGATGTGGTCAATGTGGGGGATATCATTACCGTGAAGGTGACGGAGATTGATCGCCAGGGACGGGTGAATCTCTCTTTGCGGGAGGCTTTGCGCCAGGAGCGGAAAAAGCAGTAAGGATGTAAAGCGGTAAGGATGTAAAGCAGTCCAGTAGTAAAGCAGACTGCTAGGTGACGCTTGAGCGGATACGCGAAAGAGAAAAACGCCTTTTTCCTGAAAATGTCAACAGAGGAAAGGCGCGTTTTGTGATCCGCGTCGAGGATTCGTTAGGCATATATAGGCATATATAGGTATATAAAGGAGCGGATGAGGGAACGGATGAGGGAGAGAGTTGTGACAGTGACAGATGACATTCAGGTGTATACCTTAGCTAATGGGGTTAGAGTGGTGACGGAAAAGATGCCGGGCGCGCGCTCGGCGGCGCTGGGGGTCTGGGTGGGTACCGGCTCCCGCATGGAACGCCCGGAGGAGGAGGGCATTACCCATTTTATTGAGCACTTATTGTTTAAGGGCACGTCAAAGCGCTCGGCCAAGGAGATCGCGGAGTCTTTGGATTCGGTGGGCGGCCAGTTAAACGCCTTTACAGCTAAGGAAATGACCTGTTATTACGCCAGGGTGATGGGTGAGCATTTGCCGCTGGCGGCGGAGGTGTTGACGGATATGCTCTTTAATTCCGTCTTCGCGCCGGAGTCAATTGAGAAAGAGAGGGGAGTGGTCAAGGAAGAAATCAGCATGTACGAGGATACGCCGGACGAGTTGATTCACGATGTGTTTTTGGCCGCCGCCTGGCCGGATTGCCCTTTGGGCAAGCCGATCCTGGGGACGGCCGCCTCTTTGGACCAGATGGATCGGGAGATGATTCTGGCCTATATGAAGCGTCAGTATGTGCCGGAAAATATTGTGATCGCCTGTGCCGGCAGCCTGGAGCATGAGGCCGCGCGGGAGCTGCTGGCGCCGCTTTTCGCCGGTCTGGCGGCGGCGCCTCGGTTGGCGCCGGCCCCGGCGCCGGCGGAGCTTTCCGGCCGGACGTTTCATTTGGCCAAGGATGTGGGGCAAACCCAGATCTGCCTGGGCACCAGGGGCATCCCGGCCGCGGATGAGCGCAATTATCCTCTTTATGTCCTGAATAATATTTTGGGCGGCGGGCTGTCCTCTCGTTTGGCGCAGTCGATTCGGGAGGAACGGGGCCTGGCGTACTCCACCTATTCGTTCAACAGCGGTTTCAGTGACGCCGGGATTTTTACCCTTTACGCCGGTACCGCGCCCCGGACGGCGGCGACGGTGATTGAGTTGTTTCAACAGGAGATAGAGAGCTTGCGGTCAAAGGGTGTCTCACCCGAGGAATTGGCCCGGGCCAAGGCGCAGGTGAGAGGCAGCTTGTATATGGGGCTGGAGAGCGTGGGCAATCGGATGAATCGGCTGGGCCGGAATCTGCTTTTGCTGGATCGGGTGATTCCGCCGGAAACCACGGTGGCGATGGTGGATAAGGTGACGCTGGAGGATGTGCCGGCTTTGGCCGGGTATTTGTTCGCCGGCCCCCAGGTATTGGCGACGATTGGGCCTAAAAACGAATAAAAGTATAAGGAGAAAGATAGGAGAATTTTATTTATGGTAAAAAATCAAGCCTCTTTGCAGGTCATCCCTTTGGGCGGCCTGGGGGAGATCGGGAAAAACATGACGGTATTCCGTTACGAGGATGAGATGATCGTGGTGGACGCCGGCCTGATGTTTCCGGGCGAGGAAATGCTGGGCATTGATGTTGTGATCCCGGATTATTCTTATTTGCTGGAAAACAAGGAGTTGCTGATGGGCATATTGCTGACCCATGGGCATGAGGATCATATCGGCGCTATGCCGTATATTTTGCGGGATATTGAGGGGCCGGTCTACGCCAGCCGGCTGACTCTGGGGCTTTTGCAGGACAAGCTGAAAGAGCATGGCGTGAGCAAGGTCAATCTCAATGTGGTCAAGCCTCACAGTATCGTTCGCCTGGGTAAGTATTTTCAGGTGGAGTTTTTTCGGGTGACCCATAGCATCCCCGGCTGTTTTGGCCTGGCGATCACCACGCCGGTGGGCACGGTGGTGCATACGGGGGATTTCAAGATGGATCAGACGCCGGTGGACGGCGAGTCCATGGATTTTGGCCGCTTGGCGGAATTAGGCCGGCGGGGCGTTTTGGTTTTGATGGCCGACAGCACCAATGTGGAGCGGCCCGGTTTTACCCGTTCGGAAAAAGAGGTGGGGGGAATTTTGAATTCCCTTTTTGGCGGCTGCGAGGGCCGGATTATTTTGGCGACCTTCGCTTCCAATGTGCATCGGATTCAGCAGGTTTTGGACGCCGCCTTTCAGTTTAAACGCAAGGTGGCTGTCGTTGGCCGCAGCATGATCAATGTGGTGGGTATCGCTCAGGAGCTTCAGTATTTGCGGGTGCCGGATGATACCGTCATTGATATTGACGAGATTGGCCGTTACGCCAAAAATCGGATTGTGGTTCTCTGCACCGGCAGCCAGGGAGAGCCGATGTCGGCGCTGACCAGGATGGCCAACAACGATCACCGGCGGGTGGAGATTATGCCGGGGGATACGGTGGTGATTTCGGCTACGCCTATTCCGGGCAACGAGAAGCTGGTGGGCAAGACGGTAAACCAGCTCTATCGCCTGGGGGCGGAGGTGGTGCATGAGGCCAGCGCCGGGGTGCACGCTTCCGGGCACGCCAGCCAAGAGGAATTGAAGCTGATGCTGAATCTGGTGCGGCCCAAGTTTTTTATGCCGGTGCACGGCGAGTATCGGCATCTGGCCAAGCACGCCCAGTTGGCCCACAAGATGGGGATTCCCAGCAATCATGTGTTTGTGGGGGAAAATGGGCAGACGATCGAGTTTACCAAGGATAGCGGGCAGTTGAGCAAGAAAGTTACCGCCGGCCAAATTCTGGTGGATGGCTTGGGCGTGGGCGATGTGGGTAATGTGGTGCTGCGGGATCGGAAGCAGCTTTCCGAGGATGGGATGCTGCTGGTGGTGTTCGGGATGCGCCGGGGCGGGCATATTTTGTGCGCCGGGCCGGATATTGTCTCCAGAGGGTTTGTGTATGTGAAAGAGGCGGACGGCCTGCTGGAGGAAGCCAGGGATAAGGCGCTGCAAATCATAGAGCGCTGCGGGGAAAAGAACATCCATGACTGGGCCGGGATCAAGGGGCAGGTCAGGGAGGGAATGGCCAGGTATCTTTATGAGCGCACCCGGCGGCGGCCGATGATTTTGCCGGTAATTCTGGAGGTGTAAGGGAAAGCTATGGGCAAGGCTATAGTCCAGGGCAAAAGAGGCGGGGCTCGCAAAAAAAAGGGGCCGGGCTTGCGTTCGGAGTTGAGGGAGGATTTGATCGCCATCGCTTTTTTGGCGGCGGGTCTTTTTGTGGTTTTTTGCCTGTGGCGGGCGCCGGCCAGCGGGAAGGAGAGCCTGTTTGGGCCGGTGGGCTTTGGGGTGTTTCACTACAGCCGGCTGCTTTTGGGTCAGGGGCAATGGCTTTTGGCGGCGAGCCTGATCCTGCTGGGCCTGGGCCGTTGGTTTCGGGCGACGGCCAGCGGCGGTTGGTTGTATTTAGCCTATGGGCTGGTGTTTGTAGCTTTTTGCGGCATTTGCCACTTGCGCCTGCCGGAGGCCCAGCGGCAGCTGGCCGCCGGCCTGGAGGGGCTGGGCGGCGGCGCCTTGGGCGGCTTGGCCGTCGAGGCCAGCAATCGCCTGATCGGTTCCCTGGGCAGTTGGATTTTATATGTTGTGCTGATTGTCGGCTCCTTGCTGGTGATCACCGGCAAGACGCTGCGGGAGATCGCTCGGGACGCCGGGGATGGGGCCAAGGGGCTGGCGCGAACAGCCCAGAGCGGGCTGTCCCGGGTTTCGGCCAGCCATGATGAACGGAGCCGGCGGGAGCGGGGGATCATCAGCAGCCTGAGTTTGCCCACCGATACGGCCTTGAGCCAGGACGCGGGGCGGCGGGATACGCCGGCGGCGGGGGAGAAAAGGCCGGGCAAAAAGCCGGCGGCCGGGGCGGCGGCGGGCAAGGCCGGTAAGGCCGGCGGCGCGGCCGCGAGCGGCGGTGTCGGCGCCAGCAGCCGCGCTGGCGGGGCCGGTGGCGCGGTCGCGGCTGGCGGGGCCGCTCCTGGTGGCGGAAGTGCTGGCAGTGGCGCTGGCGGTGTGGCCGGCGGTGCTGGCAGTGGCGCTGGCGGGGCTGCCGGAGCTGCCGGAGCGACTGGAGCGGGCAAGGCCGGTAAGGCCGGCGGCGCGGTCGCGGGCGGCGGTGTCGGCGCGAGCGGCGGCGCTGGCGGGGTAAGCGAGGCGGCTGGCGGGGCGGCGCTGGGAGAGCGGGCGGACAATCCGGTGCAGGCCCTGGCCAACCGCGAGATCACCTGCCATATTTTTGGCCTGAATGACGAGACGGCTGAGTCGGAAGGTGAAGGAAAGACAGAGGCGGAGGGGGCGACCGATCTACTGAGCGGCGGGGGAGCGGCGGACGGCGCCGCGGTCGCTACCGGCGCCTTGAGTGGAGCGGTTGCCGCGGTCGCGGCTGGATTGTCCAGCCCGGGCGGCGGCAGGCCGGGCGGGGCAGGGGCGCCGGGACAATCACAGCTCCCGGCCTACCGGTTGCCCGGCTTGAGCCTGCTGGGACTTTCTCCCCGGCTCAAAAGTCAGCGCCTGAACAAGGATATTACCGATAATGTGCGGATTTTGGAGGAAACCCTGGGGCATTTTGGTGTGGAGGCGACAGTCACCCAGGTAAACCGCGGCCCCAGTGTCACTCTTTATGAGATGCAGCCGGCCCCTGGGGTCAAGGTCAGCAAGATTGTCAATCTGTCTGATGATTTGGCCCTGGCCCTGGCCGCGACCCATATCAGGATTGAGGCGCCGATTCCGGGCAAGGCGGCGATCGGGATCGAGGTACCCAACGCCGAGCGGGCGCCGGTCTCCCTACGGGAGGTGTTGGAGGATCCCCTCTTTCGCCACAGTCAGTCCAAGCTGGCTTTCGCCTTGGGCCGGGATATCGCCGGGGCGGCGGTGGTGGCGGATCTGGCCAAGATGCCCCATCTGCTGATCGCCGGCTCCACCGGCTCCGGCAAGAGCGTTTGCATGAACGCCCTGATCGCCAGTATTTTGTTTAACGCCAGCCCCGACGAGGTCAAGCTGATGATGATTGACCCCAAGATGGTGGAGTTGTCCAATTATAACGGTATTCCCCATCTGCTTTACCCGGTGGTCACGGATCCGAAAAAGGCGGCCAAGGCCCTGCGCTGGGCGGTTTTTGAGATGGACAAGCGGTACGAGATTTTTGTCCAGGCCGGGGTCAAGGATATTACACGCTACAATCAATGGTTGGCGGCCCAGGCCGCCAACAGCGGCGGTAGCGCTGGCGCGGGCGGCGGCAATGGCGAGTACAGGTACGGTGACGGGAACAGGTACGGGGACGATAACAGAGGTAAGGGTCACAGGCAGGATCGGTTGCCGATGCCGGGGCAGGATCGGCTGCCAATGTCGGGGCAGGATCGGTTGCCGATGCCGGGGCAGGATCGGTTGCCGATGTCGGGGCAGGATCGGCTGGCGATGTCGGGACAGGATCGGCTGCCGATGCCGGGGCAGGATCGGTTGCCGATGTCGGGGCAGCGGCGGTCGTCCCAGCCGGCGGCGGCGCGGCCGGCCTGGGAGCAGGAGCGGGCGGCGTTGGAGGCCGGGTCGCCCTGGGCGACTCGGCATGGGCTGGAGCGGCCGCCGGTATCGGAGCCTGATTGGCCGCCCCGGCCGGCGCCGCCGGGAACGACCCTGCCGGCGCCGGCGCCCGCCGTCGCGGGGGCGGGCGAGAGCGCGGCTTTCGCCACTATGCCCCAGGTGGTCATATTGATCGATGAGTTGGCGGATTTGATGATGACGGCGCCGGCGGACGTGGAGGACGCTATCTGCCGCCTGGCCCAAAAAGCCCGGGCGGCGGGGATGCACTTGGTTGTGGCGACCCAGCGGCCCAGCGTGGATGTGGTTACCGGGATGATCAAAGCCAATATACCCAGCCGCATAGCCTTCGCTGTGGCCTCCCAGACCGATTCCCGGGTGGTGATGGACGCGACGGGGGCGGAAAAGCTTCTGGGTCGGGGGGATATGCTCTTTTGCGGGGCGGATCAGCTAAAGCCTATCCGGGTGCAAGGGGTGTTTGTGTCGGACAAGGAAATTGAGGCGCTGACGGATTATCTGCGGGCGGCCGGCCGGGAGCCGGAGTATCGGGAGGATGTGCTGGCGGAGCCGGAGGATGAGCCGGAGGATGAGGAAGGCTCGCTGGATAGCCTGGCGCCGGCGGCGGCGCTGATTTGTATTGAGTGCGGGCAGGCGTCGATCTCTTTGTTGCAGCGCAAGCTCAGGATCGGTTACCATAAGGCCGGCCGGATCATTGATCAGCTGGAGACGCTGGGTATTGTCGGCGGTTATGAGGGCAGCAAGGCCAGGGCGGTGCGGATGACGATGGCGCAATACGAGGAGCGCTTTGGCAAGTTGGCCGAGAAAATCAAGGCAAAAACCAAAACCGAATAAAACCGAATAAATGGCGGAAAAAACAGATTTGCCATAGGCAGGCGGGAGAAAGTTTGATATAATAATTTTCAGGTATAAAAAAGGTGATACACGAATACATGGATATACGGATATACGGATCCGCGGGCCAGGCGAGGCAAGAAGCGCCGGGCGAAAAGCGCCGCGAGTCCCAAACCGGAGGATTGGCGGATGGCAGGCATAGGGGACAACCTGCGGGAAGCGCGGGAGAAAAAGAAGATCAGCCTGGAGCAGGTGGAGAGCGCTATCAAGATCAAAAAACGCTATTTGATAGCGTTGGAGACAGAGGCGTGGGATCGTTTGCCGGAACGGGCGTACGCCAAGGGTTTTTTGCGGGCCTATGCCCGTTATCTAGGCTTGCCCGAGCAGCCGCTGGCGAATATGTTCGAGTTGTCTTTTCAGGTGGAGCCGCCGGCGCAGCCAAGTCGGGAGCGGCGAGTCGGCGAAGGTCGACTGGTAAAGACGCCCAGAAAAAAAGAGGTGGATCTGCGCAATAAGCCGCGGACAAAAACGATCCTGATCCTTTGCGTCCTTTCTGTCGCGCTGCTCTATTTGGCCCAGTGGACCTACAAAAATTATTTTTTGCCCGAAAGTCAGACGGGCGAAAACGGGTCGGGGATCACGCTGCCCTTGCCGGATTTGCCGGAACCGGATCCTGAGCCTGAGCCGCCGGCCGAGCCGCCGCCCCCGCCGCCTGTGGCTATCGATCTTAATGTGACGGCTGTTGAGGATTGCTGGCTCCTGATCATGGACGGCGAGCAGGAGATTTATACCGGTACCCTGCGGGCGGGGGAGGTCGGGGAATGGCCGGCGATCGGGCATTTGATCATCCGGTTGGGCAATCCCGCCGGCGCGCGCGTGACCTTGAACGGCCATGAGTTGTCCGCCTTTGGGGATCGGGGACAGCCGCTGACTAAAGCATTTTCCATTGAGGATGGGGTATTGACGGACGATGATACGGGAGAGATCCTGTCCTGATGGGAAAACCCGGGGACGGGGAATGAGTAGACCGATCTTTTATTTGCTAACGCTGGGCTGTCCCAAAAATCAGGTGGACAGCCGCCAGATCAAGGGTATGCTGACGGAGAAGGGCTATGCTCTCACCGAGGCGCCCCAGGCCGCGGATATTATTTTGGTGAACACCTGCGGCTTTGTGGATGAGGCCAAGGAGGAGTCCATCAACGCGATATTGCGGCTGGCCCGCTATAAGGAGTTGGGCAGCTGTCGCTTGCTGGTGGTATTGGGCTGTTTGGCGCAAAGGTACGGCAAAGAGTTGGCCGCCGCGCTGCCGGAGGTGGACTTTTTTTTCGGGGTGAGCGACTGGGCGCGGCTGACGGAGACGCTGGCCGGCCAGTGGGAAGGGCCGGCGGGAGGCGCCGGGGATCGGCGCCTGATCATCGGACGGCCGGAGCGGTACCTGTTTAGCAATCAATGGGCGCTCAACCAGACGGGCGTGGAGGAACCGGCGGGTTATGTCAAGATCGCCGAGGGTTGCGACAATCACTGCACGTTTTGCGTCATTCCCCGGATCCGGGGTTCCTATCGCAGTCGGCCCCCGGAGGATATCCTGGCGGAGGTGGCGGAACGGGTTCGGCGGGGGATGCGGGAGGCGGTGCTGATCGCCCAGGATACGGGCGCTTACGGTCGGGATTCCCGGCCCGCCGGCAGTCTGGCGGGATTGTTGCGGCTCCTTAGCGATGTGGACGGCCTGACTCGGATCCGGATCATGTATTGTTATCCGGAAGGGGTAAATGACGAGCTACTGGCGGCGATGCGGCATCCCAAGGTGTGCCCTTATCTGGATTTGCCCCTTCAGCATGTGGACGACGGGGTATTGCGGCGGATGGGCCGGCCCCTGGACGGCGGGCGCTCCCGGCAGATTTTGACGGGGCTGAGACAGCGAGTCCCCGGTTTGGCCATCCGCTCCACTTTTATGGTGGGGTTTCCCGGCGAGACGCCGGCGGCCTTTCAGTCCCTGCTGGATTTTTTGGCTGAATACCAATTGGAGCGGGTCGGATTTTTCGCTTTTTCACCTCAGCCGGGCACGGCGGCGGCGAAATTGCCGGGACAGGTGGCGGCGGCGGAAAAGGAACGGCGCCTGGCGCTGGCCCAAAGCCTGCAAAGCGAGATTTTGGCCCGACTGGAGGGCCGGCGGGTAGGGCAGACACTGGACGTCTTTATCGATCGGGCGCTACGGGAGGAAAAGGGCGTTTGGCATTACGAGGGGCGTACCTGCCGCGATGCCCCGGAGGTAGACGGGGCGGTCAATTTTCGCGGCCCGGCGTCGCTGCCGGCGGGTAGTATCGCGTCGGTGAGGATTACCCATAGCCAGGATTATTTGTTGTTGGGAGAGATGGTAGATGAATCTGGCCAATAAACTAACCATGCTGCGTATAGCGCTGATTCCTCCGTTTATGTTTTTTGTCCTGACCAACCAAATGCTTTATCATGATTTCGCCGCGGTCTTGATATTTGTCCTGGCGGCCAGCACGGATGGGTTGGATGGCTACATCGCCAGAAAACGGCGGCAGGTCACCAATTTGGGCAAGCTGCTGGATCCTTTGGCGGACAAGCTCCTGGTCGCCGCCGGGTTGATCGCGCTGGTGGAAGTTGGGCGGGTGCCCGCCTGGGTGGCCACCGTTATCATCGGACGGGAGTTTTTGGTTACCGGGCTGCGGGGGATCGCCGCCGCGGAGGGCGTGGTGATCGCCGCCAGCGTTTTGGGCAAGATCAAGACATGCAGCCAGATCGCGGCGTTGGCCGCCTTGCTCCTGGATGACTATCTGAGGCTTTGGCTGGGGCTACCCCTGGGCGTTTGGGTTTTGTATATCGCGCTGGCGTTCACGGTATATTCCGGCTACGATTATATCAGCAAGACCTTCCGCCAGATTCGGATGGTTTGAGTTTGGCCGGGGGATAATGTGACGTTGACAAGTACCGGGAGGAGGGAAATGGCGTGACTGATGGGAGCCGGCATGAGGGGGCGGAGCGCCTGGCCGCTTGGCTGACAGCGAAAAAATTGACTCTGGCCACCGCGGAATCCTGCACCGGCGGCTTGCTGGGCAGCTTGCTTACCGGGATAGCCGGCGCATCCAGCTATTATCGGGGCGGGATCATCGCCTATTCCAATGAGGCGAAAATTCGCTTGTTGGGCGTGGACGCCGCTTTGCTGGCCAGGGAAGGGGCCGTGAGCCTGCCGGTGGCGGCGGCCATGGCGGTGGGGGCGGCCCGCGCGCTGGACAGCGATTTGGCTATCGGCGTGACCGGCATCGCCGGCCCCGCCGCCGACGGTAGCGCGAAGCCGATTGGCCTGGTCTATATCGGGCTGACACTAGGCGGCAAGACTACGGTATATCCTTTTCAGTTTGCCGGCGATCGCCAGGCCATCCGGGCCGAGGCCGCGACACAGGCGTTTCGTCTGGCCATGGGCCTGTTGGATACAGAAAGACTTACAATTTGAAGAAAAACCTGAATTAAAGGAAGACTAGGATACAAAAAGACTTAAACTAGAGAAAAACCTGAATTAAAAACAGAAAGAGGATGTAAATTTTGGTAACCAATTCATTATTTGGTCAATTGGAAGTTGACCGTAAAATTCTTCACGCGTTGGAGGAGATGGGCTTTGAGGAACCGACGCCGATTCAGGCGCAGGCGGTGCCCCTAATCGCCCAGGGCCATGATCTGATAGGGCAGGCCCAGACGGGCACGGGGAAAACCGCCGCCTTCGGCATTCCGATGGTGGAAAAGGTGGAGGCCAGCCTGAATAAAATACAGGCGTTTATCCTGACACCTACCAGGGAGCTGGCGATTCAGGTAGCGGGCGAGATCGCCCGGATCGCCAAATTCAAACGGCTGCGGGTGCTGCCTGTCTACGGGGGGCAGCCTATTGACCGGCAAATCCGCTCCCTGCGGGACGGCGTTCATATCGTCATTGGCACGCCGGGTCGTATCCTGGATCATTTGGATCGGAAGACCCTGCGGTTGGATCACGTGAAGCTGATGGTGATCGACGAGGCCGACGAGATGCTGGATATGGGCTTTATTGAGGATATAGAGGCTATCCTGGATCAGGCCCCGGCGGAAAAGCAGACCATGCTTTTTTCCGCCACCATGCCGGAGCCGATCCGGCGGCTGGCGAGCAAATATTTGAAAGACCCTCAGTTTGTCAGCGTTAATAAAGAGACTATCACCGTGCCGCAAATCCAGCAGCTGTATTATGAGGTGAACGCCGCCAATAAAATCGAGACACTTTGCCGGATTTTGGATTATGAGAATTATGACGGCGTGATCATTTTCTGTCGCACCAAAAGGGGCGTGGACGACCTGGCGGGGGCGTTGCAGTCCCGCGGCTATGGGGCGGAAGGGCTCCACGGCGACCTGACCCAGGTGCAGCGGGAAAAAACCATGAAGGGGGTGCGCAACGGGACGACGGATATCCTGATCGCCACCGACGTGGCGGCCAGGGGTATCGATATCGACCGGATCAGTCATGTGATCAATTATGATATCCCCCAGGATCCGGAATCCTATGTCCACCGGATCGGCCGCACGGGCCGGGCGGGCCGGGAAGGCAAGGCCATTACCTTGATCGTGCCTCAGGAATACAGGCATCTTCGCCTGATCGAGAAATTGATTCGCAGTCGCATCAGCCGGACGTTGCCGCCTACCTTCAAGGAAATGCTGGATTTCCAAAAGCGGGCCATTCGGGAGAATGTGGAGAGCAGTCTTCAGGAGGAGAATCTGGAGCCTTATCGGGAGATCGCCAGAGAGCTGACGGATTATTTTGACAAGGACGACGCCATCGCCGCTTTGGTGCGCTACACTTTCAGCCTGCGAGGGATCGAGCTGATGAAGGAGGAGGAGGAAAAGAAGCGGCAGGATTTTGGCAATACCGGTGCCAAGCCTGGCATGGTGCGGCTGTTTTTGACCATTGGCCGGCAGCAGAATATCCGGCCGGGGGATCTGGCCAAGCTGATCGGGCAGGAAGTGGATATGCCAGCTCATTTGGTGCGCAGTATCAATATTTATGATAAGTTCACCTTTTTGGAGGTGCCGGAGGAATATGCCCACCGGGTAATCAATACCATGGATCGCAGCCATGTCAACGGCTGGCGGGTGGCGGTGCAGACAGCCAGGGTCAGGTAGGGGATCATTCAGGGGTCGGGTACTTGGGGCTGGGGCAAACCAGCGGGCGACGGGCGCTGGTTACGTGAGTTGAGCGATGTAAGGCTTATCACGGCTCACGCCGGGGTCGGCCTCAATCAGGCGTCCATGCCTGTGAGGCCTCTCCGCGCCCTCCATGGCGCTTCGCCCCCGGCGTGAGCCGTGATAAGCCAACATCGCTGACAACTCACTCCACAAGGCGCCCGTCGCCCGCTGGTTTGCCCCGCAAAGCGCTACCCGACCCCTGAATGGTTAATCGGGTAAAAATAAAAGAAAAAAAAAGATAAAAGAAAAAAAGAAAAAAAAGATAAAAGATAAAAGAAAAAAAGATAAAAGAAAAAAAAGATAAAAAAACAGTGGCACCGTCAAAAAATACTTGACAGAATTGTAATTTTATGGTACTGTAATGAAAGCGGGAGTTAAACCAGCAATGAAGACGGAAAAATGAAGACGGAAAAATGAAGGCAGAAGTGAAGGCAGAAGTGAAGGCTGAAATGAAACCAGAAGTGAAACCAGAAGTGAAAACAAACCGGAAGGGTGGCGAATTCGTGGACGAAAAGAAGACCAAAGCGCTGGCGGACGCCCTGACCGCTATTGAGCGCCAATTCGGCAAAGGCTCTATCATGCGTATGGGCGAGGCCCGCTCCAGAATGAAGGTGGAAACCGTACCCTCCGGCATATTGAGCCTGGATTTGGCCCTGGGGGTGGGCGGCGTGCCCAGAGGCAGGATCATTGAGATATTCGGGCCGGAGTCCGGCGGCAAAACTACGGTGGCGCTGCACATGATAGCGGAAGCGCAGCGGGCCGGCGGCATCGCCGCCTTTATCGACGCGGAGCATGCCCTGGATCCGGCCTACGCCGGCAATTTAGGCGTCAACATTGATGATCTGCTGATCTCTCAGCCGGATACGGGCGAGCAGGCGCTGGAGATCTGCGAGGCGTTGGTGCGCAGCGGAGCGGTGGAAATGATCGTGGTGGACTCTGTGGCCGCCCTGGTGCCCCGGCAGGAGATCGAGGGGGATATGGGCGATCCCCATGTGGGCTTGCAGGCCAGGCTGATGTCCCAGGCCCTGCGCAAGCTCACCGGCGTTGTGGGCAAGTCCAGCGCTATCTGCATTTTTATCAACCAGATTCGGGAAAAGGTCGGGGTGGTCTACGGCAATCCGGAGGTCACCACCGGCGGCCGGGCGTTGAAGTTTTATTCCTCTTTGCGCCTGGAGGTTCGCAAGGGCGAGGTGATCAAGCAGGGCACCGAGGTCGTGGGCAACCGCACCAAGATCAAAGTGGTGAAAAATAAAGTAGCGCCACCCTTTAAGGTGGCGGAGTTCGATCTGATGTATGGGCATGGCGTCTCCCGGGAGGGCAGCGTTTTGGATCTGGCCGCCACAGCGGAGATCATCCGTCGCAGCGGCACATGGTACGCCTACGAGGAAGAGCGGATCGGCCAGGGCCGGGAAAACGCCAAGCAGTATCTGCGGGAGCACCCGGAGGTCATGCGGGTGATTGAGGAAAAGGTCAGGCTGCGTTTTCAGCCGGGCGACCTGAGCGCGGCCGGCGGCGATGATCAGCCGGAAGCGGAGGCTGAGGCCGAGGCCGAGGCGCTGTAGCGGAGCGGGCGCCGGAGCGGGCGCCGGATGATTTTGAGAGCGGCTTGTTGGCGGCGGATTATTTGAAATCGGCCAGGGAGAGAAAATATGGCTGGCGCTCCGCGTAATAGCACAGGCGTCGGAAACCGGCCTTTGCCGCCGCCGCCATGCCTGCCCGAATCCCGGCGCCGACCCTGTCCGGGCTGTGGGCGTCGGCGCCGATGGTCAGCCGCTCACCGCCCAATTCCCGGAAGCGCTGTACCCAGCGGGTTTCCGGCATCAGATAAGATGGGTTTTCGCTGACGCCGGAGGTGTTGATCTCCAGCGCTAGGCCCTTTTCCGCCAGCAGTCGGACGATGGCCTCCAGGTGATCATCCCACCGCCGAAAATTATAGTTGGTTTGCCCCTGCCGCAGGATATAGCGGAAAGGGTAGGTCAGGTGGGCGGCGCTGTCAAAACGTCCCCAGCGGACTACCTCCAGCAGGCCGGTGAAGTAAAGGCTCAATTCTTTTTCCAGGTCAAAGGCCTCATTCCTGGGGTTATAAAAGTAAAAATCCGGTCGGCCAGGGGCGTTATGCTGTGAGCCTAGCACAAAATCAAAGGGGAAGGCCGCTAGGATCGCGGCTGCCTTGGCCGTCTGGGCGGGATTTTCCATAGGTTGGCCCAGCTCAATGCCGGTCAGCAATCGCAGCTGATCGGCGTAGAGTGTCTTGGCCGCCTGAATTTTAGGAATGTTCTGAGCGAACAGCTGATCAAAGTTGGTGTCGGCGCTGTCGGTGCCGCCAAGATCATAATGGTCGGTGATGGCGTAAACAGCGATCTTCTTTTGGATGGCGGCGGCGCACATCTCGACGACCGGGGTTTGGGCGTCGGGGGAGCATTCACTGTGGCTGTGCAGATCCATGGGTAATAAGTCGGTCATCTGGGTAAACCTCGCGTTTTCATTCATGTTTTCATTCATGATTGTAGCACGAATCGCTGAAGATTGACAACCACCCAAATATCGCTATACCGCGATACTTTGGGGGCAATATTTCATGAGTCCTAAGGAGGCGAGGAGCGATAACTCCAACTGAGATCCTGAAACGATACTTTGGCTACGACGAGTTCCGGGAGGGGCAAGCCGAGATTATTGACGCGCTGGCGCGGGGCGAGGACGCGCTGGGCGTGATGCCGACAGGCGCGGGCAAGTCGCTGTGTTATCAAATCCCGGCCCTGCTCTTGCCTGGCGTGGCGCTGGTCGTCTCGCCGCTGATTTCCCTTATGCGGGACCAGGTGCAAGCGTTGGTCGCCAACGGCGTCCCGGCGGCGTTTATCAATAGCTCGCTCACTGACGGGCAGTGGAATCAGGTGATGCTGAGAGCGCGCGGGGGGCGGTATAAAATCATCTATATAGCCCCGGAGCGGTTGCTCGCGCCCTCAATGCTGGAATTGGCGCTGGTCAGCCCAATCTCCCTGATCGCTGTTGACGAGGCCCATTGTATTTCCCAATGGGGGCAAGATTTTCGCCCCAGTTATCTGGATATACCCGAGTTTGTCGCGAGGCTGCCCGCCCGCCCTGTGTTGGCGGCGTTCACGGCCACCGCCACGCCCCGGGTGCGGGAGGATATTCTCGCGACGCTGGGGTTGCGAAACCCGCTCACCCTGGTAACGGGATTCGATCGCCCCAACCTGTATTTCGCGGTCAGGCGGCCAAAAGATAAATACGCGGCCTTGGCGGGATATTTGGCGAAAAATGACGGCAATGGCATCGTGTACTGCTCCACCCGCAAGGAGGTGGAGGGCGTCGCCGAGCGTCTCCAGGCTGACGGCTACGCCGCGGCCCGGTATCACGCGGGGTTGGGCGACGATGAGCGGGGCCGGTCACAAGATGATTTTCTTTACGACCGCGTGAGGATCATCGTGGCCACCAACGCCTTTGGCATGGGCATTGACAAATCGAATGTGCGGTTCGTTATCCACTACAACATGCCGCAGAATGTGGAAAGCTATTATCAGGAGGCGGGTCGCGCCGGGCGGGACGGCTTGCCCAGCGACTGTGTCTTGTTTTACGCCCGCAAGGACATCAATACCGCTCTCTTTCTCATCAACAAGAGCGAAAACCCGGATGAGATCGCCCGCAACCGGCAGCTGCTGAGTCAGATGGAGCGGTACTGCGAGACCGACGGTTGTTTGCGGCGATATATGCTCCGCTATTTCGGTGAGACGGCCGCGGGTGACTGCGGCAACTGCGGGAACTGCGACGGCGTTTTTGATGAGACCGATGTGACCGAGGACGCGCGGAAGGTTCTCTCACATATCCTGCGGCTGAATAAGGCGGGCAGGCGGTTCATGTTTACCCACACCGCCGATATTTTGCTGGGCAAATCGGATGATTTCACCCATTTGTCCACCTTCGGGCTGATGAGGGGCGTCCCCCGCCACTATATTCGCTCGCTGATTAGTCGCTTGACGGTATTGGGGTATATCGCTGACGACGGCTATCTCAGCGTCACGCCCAAGGCGAATGAGGCGCTGTTCGGCGATACTCGGGTTACCCTGCGCGGGGAGAGGCCCGCGGTCTCCGCCAAGGCGGAGCGGGCCGGGAAGCGGGCGGGGGAACCCGGCTATGCCCTGTCCGAGGGTTTGTTGGCCAAACTCAAGGAGCTGCGGCTGGAGATCGCCCGGGAGGAGAAAGTCCCGGCGTTTATTATCTTCTCCGACGCCGCGCTGGTGGATATGTGCCTGAAGCGTCCCCGCACCGAGGCTGAGATGCTAGCGGTCAGCGGGGTCGGGCAGGTAAAACAGCGGCGCTATGGCGAGCGGTTTTTACAGCTGCTCCGCCAAGAGGCGCCGAGCGCGGACCCGCGGGAAGCATTGTCCGAGCTTACGCCAGAACTGACGCCAAGGCTAATGCCAGAGCTAACGCCAGAGCTATTGCGGGAGCAAGTCGCGATAGAAGACGGCTCTCTGCAAATCTCCCGGGTCGCGGATAATATCAACGCGGTGCTCCTTCGTTATGGCAAAACGAAGGTGAGTGGGATGAAGCTGAATCAGATGCTGGTAGCGGCGGGCTATCTTGAGGTTGTGGACGGCGTCAAAATGCCCGCTGACAGCGGGCGGGAGCTTGGCGTCAGCGCGGTCGAGAGGCGCTCCAGCCGGGGAAACTATACGCAGTGCCTGTTTGGCCCGGAGGCGCAGCGGGCCTGCCTGGAGTTGGTGGTGGGGGAGTATGTTGAATTATAATTTTGATAAAAGGATCACGGGGTAATATCGGGTTCAACTAGTTCATAAAACATGATAATGCGGCATAGGGGATAAAATTACATAGGGCACAGGAGATCGTAGGAGAACATAGGAGGACGCGGGAGGATATAGGCAGATACAGGAGGATACGGTCGGCGGGCGCTTCGCTATATGAGGCGCCTGTCTTTTTGCCGCGGATTCGTATTGAGACAATCAGGCGCCAGTTCATATAACTTTCAGATGCCGGCTCAGATAACTTTCAGATTCTAGCGTAAATAACTTTTTTTTACGAAACATCAAAATAATGGTTGACATAAATGTTAAATAATACTACAATATAAAAAAATACAGTAGTAAAAGGAGGAAATGTAAATGAGACAGGGATTTTGGCGGCGGGCCGGTGGCGCGCTTTGGTGCGTTCTTTTAATTTTGACGGCGGCGGCGGGGCCGGCGGGAGCGGCCGCTGATACGGAAGCGGGGCCGGGGGGCAGGACGGTATTGCATGGCTACGAGAATACGAAATGGGGCGTGACGGGGCCGGACGGGCAAGTAATTTCCGGGGTCACGCCGGAGATGTCGGCCGCGGCGTCCGCCGCGGCGGCGGCGAAGGGCATCAGGGTGAGGATCAATGGGCTGGAGGTGGAGTTCCCGGATCAGGCGCCGGTGATCGCGGCGGGGCGGGTGCTGGTACCCATGCGCCCTGTGTTTGAGCATATCTTTGTGCAGTGCCGGGTGTCTTGGGACGGCGCCGGCCAGCAGGCCAAGGTATATGATCAAAAGGGCCGGGAGGTGGTGTTTCGACCGGGTGAGAAGGATTATACGGTGATAGAGAGCGACGGCGCCCGGCGGTCTTATCCCCTGGACGCTCCGGCGGAGATCCGGGCGGGGCGGATATTGCTGCCTTTGCGGGCGCTGTTGGAGACGTTCAGTTATAAGGTGGATTGGCTGGGAGATTTGCGTTTGGCGGATATTCAGGATACCTATCCGGGCTGGCGGCAGTTGATGAAGCCGGAGGAATGGCGGCGTCTGATGGCGGCCGGCGGGGACAGCGACACGGAAGCGGGGGCAAACGCGGTAGAGGTAGCGGTAGAGGGAGCGACCGTGGTGGCCGGCGACCGCGCTGGCGCCGATACGGCGCCCGAGCCTGGTGCCGGGGTAGGCGCTGACGCGATGGTTGATCCCGGCGCCAGCTCTGAGGTCGGCTCTGACGCCGGCTCTGGCGCCGGCGCTGACGCGGGCGCTGACGTCGGCGCTGACGCCGACACGACGGCCGGCTCTGACGCCGGAGCGGCGCCCGATCCCGGCGACTGCCCGGTTTGCCCCTTGCTGGGAGGGGCGCGATGAGAAAAAAAACTCTTTGCCGGGCGACGGCGTTGGGTCTCGCTTTGCTGCTGACCCTGAGCGTCACCGGGGCGGACAATAGCCTGGGGGCGCTGGTGCCTCGCTTTGGCATTGATCAGCAAAACAGCCGCCGCATCAATGACGCTTTGGAAGATACCGGCTTTCCCTTCCAGAAGGTCTGGGCCACCGATCTGGGCGGCGAGGTGGGCAGCCAGCCCATCGTGTGTGACGGACGGGTTTACGCGCAGGCCGGTAATAAGCTGGCGCGCCTGGATTTGGCGGGCCGGGTTCAGGCGGTATCACCGGTATTGACAGACAGCCCTTTGCCCTCCGGTTCCAGCCCCACCTTCGCCAACACCTTGTACGGCCCGAGGATTTATCAGGCTACCAGGGATCATCGCCTGTGGGCCTTGGATCCCGATACCCTGACGCCCTTGTGGACGGCGACGGGCGGTTATCTGACCATCAGCGCCGGCGGCAGCCCGGAGGCCCGCTACCGGGTGACCACCAGCCCTTTGGTGATCAATGACGGCGGCGATACCTTGATCGCCCTGGGCACGGCCAACGGCGACCAGACCGGCCTGTCAGGGCAGTACGCCGATAATGGCTTTTTCATCCTGCGGGATACCGGCGCCGACTGCGAGGTGATTTATTGCCGCCAGGGAGCGGGGGAGGTGACCGGCAGCCCGATTCTGATGGGCGATCTGATTATCGGCACCCAAAATATCCTGGGCGGCGAGGATGAGGAAGAAAACCTGCTGATTTGCTATGACCTGCGGATGAGGGAAGAAGTGGAGCGCTCCCCCCGGGTGTCCCAAGCTATCCCCGGCTCGCCCGCCGCCCAGGGGAACCGGCTTTACCTGGCGGATCGTCAGGGCCGGGTATACTGCTATGAGAAAACAGCGGCCGGCGACCTGGAGCGGCAGTGGACGGCGGCGCCGCCGGGCGGCGGTCATTACAACTTAAACTCGCCCGCCATCGGCAACCGTTATGTTTATTTGCCCCTCCGCCAATATCAGGGCGGTAATGGCATGTTGCTGGCGATCAATAAAGAGACGGGGGCGGTGGAGAAAACCCTGGCCTTTGGCAGCGTCCTTTGCTCCAATATACTTTTCTGGCAGCCGGCCGGCGCGCGTCAGGAGTTTTTGCTGGTATATGAGGCTTCCGGCCGCACCCAGCTGCTGGACGGGGAAACCCTGGAGCCGGTAAGCGGCTTTATGGACGAGGCGGGAGCGATCCACCGGGATATCATGCTGCCCAGCGCCGTTACCGGCCTCAAGGCGCCGGAGCCGCTGATCGGGGAAAATTACATGCTGCTGGTGGACGGGGATGGCACTATGCACGCCTATATTGGGCGGG
>JAISDE010000048.1 GCA_031265035.1 Peptococcaceae bacterium
GAGCCCTCGCCCCAAAACTCCTTCATATAATTGCCGCCAATCATCACCCGGCTGGTCGGGCTCTCGTCAAAACGGGCAAAATACCGGCCCAGCATGAGGAAATCCGCCCCCATCGCCAGCGCCAGGGTCATATGATAATCCTGGACAATGCCGCCGTCGGAGCAAATCGGCACATAAATCCCCGTCTCCGCTAAATATTCCTGCCTGGCCTGAGCCACCTCAATCAAGGCGGTCGCCTGGCCCCGGCCGATGCCCTTTTGTTCCCGGGTGATGCAAATAGCGCCGCCCCCGATGCCTACCTTGACAAAATCCGCCCCCGCCCTGGCCAAATACAGGAACCCGTCCCGATCCACCACATTGCCGGCGCCCACCTTGACCTCATCCCCGTATTTTTCCCGGATCCACGCCAAAGTATCCCCCTGCCACTGGTTAAAGCCCTCGGATGAGTCCACGCACAAAGCGTCGGCGCCGGCCTCCAGCAACGCCGGCACCCGCTCCCGATAATCCCGGGTATTGATGCCCGCCCCCACCATATAACGCTTATGCTCGTCCAGCAACTCGTTGGTATTCTCCTTATGGCTGTCGTAATCCTTGCGAAACACGATATATTTCAGCCGCTGCCGGCTATCCACCAAAGGCAGGGCGTTGAGCTTATGCTCCCAAATAATATCGTTGGCCTCGCTGAGGGTGGCCGTATCCGGCGCGCGAACCAAATCCCCGTAATGGGTCATAAAGGTTTTTACCTTGGTGTCCGGCGCCATCCGGCTGACCCGGTAGTCCCGGCTGGTAACGATTCCCATTAGACGGCCGTTGGGCGCGCCGTCCTCGGTCACCGCCATCGTGGAATGCCCGGTTTTTTCTTTCAGCGCCAGCACATCGCCCAGGGAGCTTTCCGGCGTGAGGTTGGAATCACTGGGCACAAACCCGGCCTTGTAATTTTTTACCCGGGCCACCATCTGAGCCTGATCCTCTATGGCCTGAGAGCAGTAAATAAAAGAAATGCCGCCCTCCCTGGCCAGCGCGATCGCCATTTTATCGTCGGATACCGACTGCATAATGGCGGAAACCAACGGCACATTCAAATTCAACCGCGTCCCCGGCGACCCACCCGACCTGTACCGGGTCAGCGGGGTTTGCAGGCTGACCTTCGCCGGCAGGCACTCCCGGGAGGAAAAACCGGGGATCAGCAGATACTCCCCAAAGGTATGAGATGCTTCCGGAAAAATCCGCGCCATAGACCGCCTCTTTTCTACCCTATTATTATCCTGATATTACCCCTGATTGATAATCAGGCGAAGATGACCCGATCGCCGTCAAAAGCCTGAATCACCGCCAGGGACTCTACCCTGATCCCCTTGTCCCTCAGCAAAGCGCCGCCCTGCTGGAACCCCTTCTCGATCACTATCCCGCAGCCCACCAGCCGCGCGCCGGATTGCCTGGCGATCTCCACCAAGCCCAAAAGGGCCGCGCCGGTCGCCAAAAAGTCGTCGATGATCAGCAGATTATCCGCCGGCCCGAGATACTTTTTCGAAACCTGGATATCCGTCACAGTCCCCCTGGTATAAGAAGTCACCCGGGCCAGGTACAAATCGCCGTCCAGGTTTTTCGATTGGGTCTTTTTGGCGAAAATCACCGGGCAATTGCCGAAATGCTGGGCGGCGACTACCGCCAGCCCAATGCCGGACGCCTCCAGCGTCAGGATTTTGGTGATGGTCTCCCCGGCGAAAAGCCGCCGGAACTCCTTGCCAATCTCATGAAAGAGCGCGATATCCATCTGATGATTGAGAAAACTGTCCACTTTCAGGATGTTGCCGGCCTTTACCCGGCCCTCCAGCCTGATCCGCTCCTTTAATAGCTCCATCAATTCCGCCCCAAATTTCTCCAAATTTTCCCCAAATCTCTCAGAACTCGCGCCAAATCTCCCCGCGCCTTCTCCGCCGCTTGCCGTAGTCCTTTCTGCAGTAGCCACCTCGCCCAAGCGCCGGTCGTCAGTATGATTATACCCCAACCGCCCGCCGGAAGCAATTCCCTCCCGGCCCGGCCGAAAAAAATATTCGCCAAATATTCATACCGCCAAATATTCGCTATTACCTCACGTTCTGCCGGTTAATCTCTTTTAAGTCCTCAATCGCCATAGCGACGTCTAGGGCGTGGAATCCCTGATAGCAGTCTCTCATTCTTCCCGCGCTGGCCTGGGCGTAAATCGCCCTGCTGCTCTCGCCGGTCAGCAAGCGCCAATAACGAAAAACGTAGCCCGCCCAAAACAACTCTTCCCGGCCGAACTTCTCCCCGGCGAGTCGTACGGCGGTTTCTTCCAGTAAATTCTCCAGAATATACTCCTCGCCCGCCCACTGCAGCCGGTCATAAGGCATATCCAAATACTCGCAGGTTTTGCTGTTCATGAATTTCTCCATAAAATCGGCTGAGTCCAGCCCTTTCTCCAAGGACCGCTCAAACAAGCGGCCCTGAATATCGCATAGCTGGCGCTCAAAGCCGTCCAGTACCCGCGGCATCCTACATACCCCCATCGATAATCTCATCAAAAAAGCGGCCGTCCCGGCGATGCCGGCGGCAAATGTCCTCCGCTTGCCTTATGCCCTCTCGCCGGCGGGCCTCACTTTCCTGACTTAGCGCAGCCCGCTCAGTCTCGCTGAGAGCCTTTTCCGCCACAATTTTTATCTGCCGGCAAGCCTTTTCCGTGAGCGCCACATACTGTTTGCCCAACTTCAAGGCTGACAGGCTATTGACAAGAGCGACGTCGGTAATCTCGCCGGAAAAGAACCGATCCAACACCACGAACATCCTGTCGTTGGCGATGTACCCGATGATCATATCGCAGCCGTCTGACATGCCGGCATACTTTTTATAAATCGCGCTTCGCCTGACCGCCTCCAGCTTGCCGCGGTGAAACGCGATCAGCAACGCCCAATCTATGCCAACATCCACCTCCAACACCCGCAGATCCGTCAAATCCGCTTCTACCGTATAGAGCATGGCGCGGGGAAAGTTGCAAATCAAGGTCAAGGCTTGCTTTTTTTCTGTTCCCATATAAAAGCCCTGGCCAAAATCGCAAAGCTTCCGGCTGATTGGCCTGATCTCCCCGGTCAAACCACTTTTGGAGCCATGATAAAGCAGCGCCGACCCGCTACCGGCCCGAATGGTATTACCCTCAAATTCCGCGTAGTCAATGCCCTTTCGCTCGCAGTAGGCGCGAAGACCGGCCATCGCCAGAGGGGTTGGCGCGTTCCGGCCGGTTTCCCAACGGTTGACTGTGGCAAAGCTGACGCTCAAAGCGGCGGCCAGCGCCTTCTGGCTGACCCCGGCTCGGTTCCGTATAGCTTTTATAATTTCAGGGATTTCCATAAGCGCGCCTCACATATAACATATATCACATAAAAAGTATAACATGTGATATCACAGCACGCAACGGCTTTGATATGATGATTCTCCTGGAGTGTGACAATTCTCTCGCCCCTCAAGCCACGCTCAAATCGCTCAAATCACCAGGCCGCCA
>JAISDE010000104.1 GCA_031265035.1 Peptococcaceae bacterium
AAGTGGGCGACAACCGCTACGCCTATTACGTTCTCAAATCGTAGCTTGAGTCTTTGCGATGGCGCGAAAGAAATGCAAAGTGCCTCAAATCTTTTTGGCTGTTCACGTTTTTGCAAGCAGGGTAAAGTGGACGCATAATTGCTTCGCACTCGTTATAGAGCGCGGAGCGGCAATAGATAGCTGTATTCTTCCGATTCATACTGTGTTCCTTTCTCGGCTTTTGCCGATTAGCGCGTCTGACATTCGTGTGCCGCAAACGCCTGACTGCCTTATGTTTTTGGGTACTTATCCGAAATACCCTTCACAGTATAAATCTTTTATTGATCATTTATCGACAACTTTACATTGTAAGGAAACTTCCTCCCGCCGACAGCTAACGCAACCTTTTGTAAATAGGAAAGGAACCCGCGAACAGGGAATTTATGATCGTACGGGTTCGCGATGGCTGTCATCAACGAAAAAGGCGAGGAGGAATGTCTATGCCCAAAGATCTGCGTTATTTCCTGGAAAAAATCAAACAAGAGATGCCGGAAGACTTATTGACCATTCGTCGGGAAGTAGATCCTAAATTTGAGATCACCGCCATTCAACAAAAACTGGAAGACGAGAATCGTTGGCCGATGCTGCTTTTTGAGAACGTGAAAAACCTGTACGGTCAGCCCAGCGGTTTTCGCCTGGCTACCAACATGTTCGCGACCCGGCAAAAGGCCGCCCTGGCCCTGGATTTGCCCAAGGAAAAATGGCAAATGGAAACCAGCATGGAATATACCCGCCGCTCCGGGCAACTGATCAAGCCGGTGGTGGTGGACAAGGCGCAGGCGCCTTGCAAGGAAGTCATTTGGACCGGGGAGCAGGCGGATATGTATAAGCTGCCTGTAGTGACCCACCATGAGATGGATGGGCTGCCTTATCTGCCGGATGTGGTGGTGGCGGCGGATCCGGACAACGGCGTGTACAACGCTTCCCATCACCGCATGATCATCGCGGGGAAACAGGATTCCCGCATTTGGATGAGTCCCCGCCATTTGTGGAACTATTTTATGCGCGCTCAGGAAAAGGATCAGCCGCTGCCCATCGCCCATGTCCTGGGGCATCACCCCGCTTTTTACCTGGGGGCGGAGTGTATTTTGCCTATGCAAACCAACGAGTATGAGGTTATCGGCGGCCTCCTGCAGGAACCGCTACGCCTGACGCCGTCGGAGACCTTTGGGGACAGGCTTTTGGTGCCGGCGGACGCCGAGGTGATTGTCGAGGGGGAAATCCTCCCCAATCAGCGGGAGCCGGAAGGGCCTTTCGGCGAGTTCACCGGTTATTATGGGCCGCAGCGCTGGTCGCCGGTGGTGCGGATTACGGCTATTACCTTCCGCAAAAACCCGATTTACATGAATATTTTATGCGGTCATCCCGATACCTGGCTGGTGGGCGGTATCGCCAAAGAGGCCTGCCTTTATGAGGAATTGAAACGGGTGATCCCCGGCATCAAAGGGGTTCATCTGCCTACCACCGGCACCTGCCGGTTTCATTGCTATGTCTCTGTCAAGCAGCGGTTTAATGGCGAGGCGAAAATGGCCGGCCTGGCTGTCCTGCCCCATCATGATATCGTGAAGCATATCATCGTGGTGGATGAGGATATTGATCCCTTCAATGAGAAAGAGGTGCTTTGGTCTATCGCGACCAGGGTGCAGGCCGACAAGGATGTCACCATTATCCCCAACTGCCGGGGCGGGCTTTTGGATCCTTCCAGCACTGTTGAGGGTATCGGCGCCAAAATGATTATTGACGCCACCAGACCGATGGACAGGCCATTCGAGGAAAAAATCGCGGTACCCAAGGAAGCGTTGGATCGGGTGCAGCTGAAAGACTATCTGGAGGTGTGACATGGCAAAGATTTTTTGGGTGACCTGCCCGAAATGCGATAAACGGTTTTATGCCTCGGTGGACGATTTTCAAGGGCAAGACCGGAATATGATGTGCCCTTTCTGCGAGGGCCGTTTTACGGATGAGGAGGCGAAGGAAAAAGAAAAGGAAAAAAGAGGTTCCCATGGTTGAGCGGGGCGGTTTTTTTTCCACTTATATCATGGGCGAGGGGGAAAAGCGCAAGCTCCCCCCCTTGCAGGCGAATATAGTCAAATGGACGGCCATCGCCACAACTATTTACAATATGTGGACTGTTTTTGGTTATCCCGATCTGCTCTTGCACCGGGGCATCAGCGTGGGCATATTTTTTTCCCTGGCGTTTATAATCTATACGATGCCCGGCAGCAAAACCAAAAACCGCGTCCCCTGGTATGACTGGCTTTTTGTCCTGCTGTCCCTGGCGGTCGCCATCTATATCGCCGTCAACCTTAAACGCCTGGTCACCCGTTATCCCTTCGCGTCCGCGGTTACGGCCATGGATATGGTTTTTGGGATCATTACCATTGTATTGATGCTGGAAGGCTCTCGGCGCATCATCGGGCCTTGGCTGTCCATTTTGTCCCTACTCACTATCGCCTACGCTTTGTTGGGGCAGTATATCCCCGGCATGTTCGGCCACCGGGGCTTTACCTTGCGGGCTGTGGTGGATGAGCTTTTCCTGACTACGGACGGGATTTTCGGCTCCGCCTTGGGCATAGCGTCCACGTACATTATCATGTTTATCATCTTCGGCGCTTTTTTAACCAATTCCGGCGCCGGGGATTTCCTCTTTGACTTCGCCGCGGCCATCGCCGGCAAGCAGAGAGGCGGGCTGGCGAAGGTGGCGATTATCGCCTCCGGCCTGTTTGGCATGATCAACGGTAGCCCGGTCGCCAATGTTTCCAGCATGGGCGTCATTACGATCCCGATGATGAAAAAAGTGGGGTACCAAAAGGATTTCGCGGCGGCCCTGGAATGCGCGGCCTCCACCGGCGGCACGATTATGCCGCCGGTGATGGGCTCGGTGGCGTTTATTATGGCGGAGGTCATCGGCGTGCCTTATATCAAGGTCGCCGCGGCGGCGGCGCTGCCGGCGGTGCTTTATTACGCCGCGATCTTTTTCGCTATCGATTTTCGCTCCGGCAAGCTGGGCATGCGGGGTATGCCCCAGGATGAGGTTCCCTCTTTGTTGCAAACGGTGATAAAAGGGGGCGTTTTTTTCCTGCCCCTGATTTTTTTGGTGGTTCGGCTGATGGGCGGCATGAGCCCGTCCAGGGTAGGCTTTGAGACCGCGGTCATTATTTTGTTGGTGAGCTGCATTCGCAAAGATACCAGGATGAACCTGAACAAATTGCTCAAAGCATTCATGGAGGGCACCACCGGCGGCGTCCTGGTCGTAGTGACCATGGCCGCTTCCGGCATCATGATCGGGATCATCAATTTGACCGGTATCGGCACAAAATTCAGTTCCTTCCTGATGGCTATGGCGGGCCAGAGCGCCATCGTCACGTTGATTTTCACAATGTTCCTGGCCATACTTTTGGGTTTGGCGATGAATATCACGCCGGCCTATCTGCTCACCGCCGTCGTCGCCGGCCCTGTTTTGCAAAATCTGGGGATCCCGGCCATGGCGGCGCATATGTTTATCCTGTTTTACGCGGCTATGGCTACTATGACGCCGCCGGTGGCGTCGGCGGCCTTCGCGGCGGCCGGTATCGCCGAGGCGGAGCCTATGCGGGTGGGCTTTGTGGCGATGCGGGTGGCGATGGTAGCTTACCTGATGCCGTTCATCTTTATTTACCAGCAAGGCTTGTTGCTGGCCGCGCCTTTGTGGCAGATCGTTCTCTCGCTGGTGTCGGGGCTTTTGGCCACGGCTTTGATCGCCATGGGAACGGAAGGTTGGTTCCGGAAGAACTTGACCCCGCTCCAGCGCGGCCTCACCTTAGCGGCGGGCCTGGCGGCGCTGCCCGGCAACCTGCTCGCTACCGTCGGGGCGCTGGCGCTGGCCGGGCTGGCCTTGCTCCTGTTGAACGCTAAAAGCCCCAAAGCGATAGCGTAAAGCGCGCGCTGGTTTGAGCCAGGGCGTAAGCGCGCGGGCTGGCTGTAGCGAGGGCTTCTAAAAAAGAGGTAGGAGTGATGATATTGATGAAAAAATCGTCTTGTTTCATCCTGTTTTTGTGCGGGCTGATGGTGTTTTCCCTGCTGCTTCTCGGGGCTTGCGGCTCTACGCCCGCCCCCGCCAATCAGACACCGGCTTCCCCCGCCGGATCCGCGGCTGAGCCGGCGCCCGGCGCCGCGGCTGGCCAGGATTTGGCCGCCGATACCGCTCCGCTCAATGTCACTTTCGCCGGCAGCTCACCGGGGGGCGTGTGGTATATGGTCATGGGCGGCGTCACGGAAACCATCAACAAGAGCTTTCCCCAATCCTCCGTGACGGTGGTTCCCGGCGACGGTGTGTCCAATCTGATCCGGGTCGCCAACGGCGAGGCGGAAATTGGCATGAGCCACAGCGCCATAGCGGCGGCGGCGGTTATGGGCGGCGATCCTTTCGAGGAGGTTTATGAGAATGTGGCGACTGTAGCCGCCCTCTACCCCAGCCATCTGCAATTCGTGGTGACAGAAAAATCGGGCATTACCTCGATCCGCCAAATCATGGAGAATCAAATGAAGGCCCGCCTTTCGGTGGACGCCCCCGGCTCCACCGGCGAATTGGCTTTCAAGCGGATGATCAATGAGTACGGTTTCACCTATGAGGATATCGAGAGATGGGGCGGGCAGGTTGTGTACAAAAACATGGGCGATTCTTCCGATATGCTCTCGGACGGCCTTTTGGACGGCATGAGCACGATGACCCTTTATCCCGCCTCGCCGATTACGGAGGCCGCGGTCAACAATAAACTGATCATGATGGACATCGAGCCGGCCATCGCCGCGGCCTTGAGCGAGAAATACGGCTACGGCGTCTCGACGATACCCGGCGGCACCTACCAATTCCAGCCGGAGGATGTCACCTCGGCTTCCTCCTACACAGTCATTTGTGTTCCCAAATTTTCCGATGATGAGGTAGCTTACAAGGTCGCCAAATCCATCGCGGAAAATCTGGCTTATCTGAAATCCGTCCATGTGGCGATGGAGGATCTCACCCCACTGGGGCTGACGGAAAATCTGGGCGCGCCTTTGCATCCCGGCGCGGAAAGGTATTATCGGGAGCAAGGCATTTTGTAATTTAAGGGCGCCGAGCGACGCGGCGACAAGGCGCTGAGTAACGCTAAGGCAAGGCGCTGAGCGATGTGAAAGCGCCGAACAATGCAAGGGCATTGGGTAACGCGAGGACATTGGAGCAAATAAAAGCAACTAAAAAGAGCCGTCTCATCCCCGTCTCAGGGCGGGCTTGGGGCGGCTCTATTTTCATAAGTTATATCTTATAAAAATAGGCAAAGTGGCTTTAATTAAAGATATAACTGTGGCATCTATATCACCGGCTCAAATGCCCTTCTGCTTTCGGGCAAGCTGGCCACATATTATGAATATACGGGAGTTCTTGCTGTCTGTGCGCTGGGATTAATATGGATTATTCTCAATAACTTTCTCGCAAAAAAGCGACAGGTTGGGAATGTCCTCTGTAGCTGTTTCCCAAATATCGCGTTTATCCATAGTCGCATAGGTGTGCGCTAAATGATTCCTCATGCCTCTAATCAATCCCCACGGCATTTGGGTTCTTGTAGCGTCCCTGAACTCATCAGAAAGCCCGCCCGACAACTCGCCTATCTGCATAATGCTCATGGAAACGGAGTTGTAAAAATCCATATCTCCCGCAAACACCTCAAATGAATCACCAAACCTCTTGATAGCGGCGGCAATGTCATCGCAATAACGTTTAATGTGACTGATCCTTTCCAAATCACCTTTACCCATAAATCCGCACCTTTTCGTTATTCAAATTCTCCACAAACCACGGTGTTCGCTTTTTAGTGCTTTCCTGCTCTAAAGCGCTTGTGGTCACAAGGTCAATTGGCTTCCCCACCGCTTCCGCTAAATCATTGTACAGCCCGCCCATAGCGAACAGGCCGCGCAATGCCGTACCTGTCTTGTCTACGAGGATGTCCACATCAGAGTTTTCGGCCGCCTCGCCCTTGGCGTAAGACCCGAACAGATACACGGCCGGCAAACCGTATTTAATCGCCACCGGCGCGATCCGCTCTTTCAATTGCTCAATTGTGTAGACCACGTTAATCACCTCGCTCAAAGATCTTCCAACGATATTATAATATCAGAAAAAACCGTATAAATCAAAGCTTTCAAACTTTCGGGGCATATGACGGGATCCGGGACAACTTTCCCAAATATGTTGTGTCCTATGACGAGTTTGATATGAGCAGGAACGGCGTGAGACATATGAATATACAGGAGTTCTTGCTGTCTGGGCGCTGGGATTAATGCCGGACAAGGTCATGGACATTCTCTATGACAAGTACTTCAAGGGGCTCATCAGTTACAAGGGCATTCAACGCGTGGAAACCTACCCAGTTCATCCCGACGCCATGCGCGAGGCCGTTTTGAATTCTGTCTTGCATAAAGACTACGCTACGGGGATTCCTATCCAAATCAGGGTGTATGACGACAAAGTGACAATCTTCAATGCCGGATCGCTGCCCAATAACTGGTCGGTACAGGATTTGCTCACCTTCCACACCTCCGCGCCACATAACCCCGATATCGCCAACGCTTTCTTTCGCAGCGGCATGACCGAGGCTTGAGGGCGCGGCATCGAAAAAATCATCAATACTAATGTTGACGCGGGAAAACCCAAGCCGCGGTTTGAGATTATTGGCAGTGGATTGCGTATTACGTTTTATTCCGCTTCCGCCATCGGAGATAGCATCGGAGAAAACGACATACAAAATAAAATCATCGCGCTTATGACGCATAACCCCAAAATCAGCGCCTCGAAAATCGCTTCGACAATAGGCATCGCTTCCCGCAACGTGGAGACGCGCGTCAAAAAATTAAAACAAGCGGGCTTGATTAACCGTGTTGGTACCCCAAAGGGCGGGCATTGGATTGTAATCCAAAGCAAAAACAGCCAGGAATGAGAAGGTAATCCGTAGGGACGCATATGCTGAATCAAGAATTAAACGTTCTTGCCCGGCGCGCGTTACACACCGCGCGACAATTCCCCGGCGACATCTAAATTCTCAATCCGCATAACGCTCTCCCCGGACGCGCCGTAACTGAGAAAATTGATACTGCCGTACCACACGACCCGCTGATCCATAATCGCGAATTTCTGATGTATGCGTTCTTTGGTTTTTACGGTGATGTCATGCTGTTTCAGCAACTCCACACACTCCGTGATTTTCCCCCTGTCTTTTGGGACGTAGTTCTCGGGCGGTTTTGTGATCACCGTGACTTTCGCTTTGGCGGCGGTTAAATAATTCAGCGCCGCCAATACCCTTCGCTTTGCCACAAATGGGCTGACAATTAAAATCTCACTGTTTGCCGCCAATACATCAGCACAATAAACGGGAAAGAAGGTACGCTCGTCGAAAATGGCGCGCGCCTCTTCCAGCGGTTGTGGTGTTCCTTTTGTCTTGTAGCCTATGGCGGCATAACCCCTAAGGCGTTTTTGATACATTTTTTCCAGCATAGCCACATGGACATCAACATAGTCGTAAACCTGAACCTCTTTCTTGCCGTCATACAAACGGTGCAACCTGCCGGCGTACTGCTGAAGCGTTCCCTTTCCGTCAAAATCAAAGACAAGAAAACGACGCGTCTCATCCGGAGACATCGGATATACGCCGACAGTCATAAGCCCCTTTAAATGTTTTTCAACCGCGCTCTTGTCATATCGTACGAAATTATGATTGGGACAGCTACCGCATCTCATTTTGCCGCCGCCATATTTGGGGCATGAGGGCGACCACTCGTTGCCGCAGACCGGGACATATCCGTTGGAACCTTTTTCAACGTTCTCCCACCTCTTGGCAAAAACATCATCGCGGCCAACAAACAGCGACATAAACAGCTCAATTTTTTCAGCCGGCGCGCTTTGATTGTGAATGCCAAACGGCGTCTCCGGCGGGATATCGTCAACGCGAGTAAACCGTTTGACCCTACCGCGCAAGCCCAAATCAACTATCTCATCCCACATGGCCGCCGGGCGTACCCAAAGCCCGCCCTCGCCATACAATGCCCGATATACCACTACTTCCTCAAGCGTTTCGCTGTGGGACGCCGTACCAATAACCTCATACTCTTTCCCCTTGAAATGGATATATTTGCCGGGCTTGATGAACATATTTCTCGCCCCTCGCTATTTCCACTACTGATAAAAATAACATACACCATATCGCGGAAAAATCAAGAGTTATTTATCAGGATTAGAAGATCCCAGACAAATATCCAGACAAATAGCCGACAGATAGCTCAACAAACAGTTACATCTACAGGAAAAAGCGGCGGCCAACCGTCCCCCGCCTCAATCCCGCAACGCTGTCAGCGGCGCTACGTAAACGCCGTCCTCCCGCTGATAGGCGGCGTTGGACAGCCCGCAAATGACGCACAGCGCGGACGGGGGAACGGCCCTTTCCTCCCTCGCCAACTCGTCCCGCAGCTTCCTCAGCTTCCCGGCGGCCTCGTCGATTTGACTCGCGCCGAGCTTGATCTCAAAAGCGCGCCAGCGCCCGTCGGGCAGCTCGATCACGGCGTCAATCTCGCGGCCCCGGTAATCCTGATAGTGGTATAGCTGGGCGCCAAAGGCCTCCGCGTAGATTCTCAAATCCCTCTCACATAGCGCCTCAAATAAAAAGCCCAGTGTCGCGAGGTCGGAGAGCAGGCCGGCCGGCGTGGCTCTTAGCAGCGCCGCGGCAAGGGACGGATCGGCGAAATGCCGTTTTTCCGCCTGCTTGACGCGGACGGAGGAACGGATATTGGCGGAGAAGGGCGGCTGATTGTCCGTGATAAACAGCCGCTTAAAAATATCCAGATAAGCGGCCACGGTCTCCATATCGATGTCCTCGTCGTCAACGGCCTTGATATCGTTCTTCAGTGTCTTGTTGGTGGCGGCGGTACTCTCGTTTCGCGCGAGGGAGCGCAAAAGCAGCCGCATTTTCTGTGTGTCCCGCTTGACGCCGTCAATTCGGTAAACGTCGTCGTCAATGATAGCGTCCAGATACTCGGCGGGCAAAAGCGCGGCCTCGTCGGCGGGCAGCTCCAGGCTGCCGGGCCAGCCGCCCCTGAGGATTAGGGCGATGAGTTTTCTCAAATCCACCTCGCCGGTCATCACCGGCGTCAACTCGCCTTTACACAACGCCTCCAAGGATACCTGGCCGGAGGAATCGCCGGATTCGTACAGGGACATGGGGCGCATACGCAGCCTGGCGATTCTTCCCGCGCCGCTGTGGAGGATGCCCTTATGATTCGGTGTGGCGGAGCCGGTCAGAATAAACTGCCCCTTCGCGGCCGTCTGGTCAACCTTGTGCCGAACGGCGTCCCAAAGAGGCGGGATCTCCTGCCACTCGTCAATCAAACGGGGCGTCTCGCCCTCCAGCGCCACAGCCGGGGCGAGCCTCGCCAACTCCCGGTTTTGGAAATTGCCCGCCGGGTCGCCGAGAAAGATCGCGCTTTTGCTGTGAAAGGATGATGTCCAGGTTTTCCCGCACCATTTCGATCCCTCTACGCAAACGGCGCCAAACGCGGACAGATATTTGTCGATTCGTTTGTCAATGACCCGGGGGCGATATTTTCTTTTATCCACGCGACTCACCTCTGCCTGTACTATACACCAATCCGACAGATTTCGCAACATCAACCAGATTGATTTCACGATCTCAACCAGACAGATTTAGCAATCTCAACCAGACAGATTTCATGACCTCAACCCGATCAATTTTAGTATTTCAACAGCCCCCCATGTTAGGCATCGTTACGATACCTTACTCCAAAAAATACTCGGCCCGTTCCTTGGCTGTGAACACGCGTCCGTTCAGACGCAGGCGCGCCTTCGTCATCAATTCGCTCAGAGGCGGCAGTTCGCGGATTTGGACGCCTCCGTCGGCCAGCAACAGGGCATAGCGCGGCTCGGTGGGGGAAAAAGCGGCGGACAGGCTGCTGTTTGTCAGCAACGGCTTGCCGTTTTCTGTCGAGTAGATTGTTCCGTTCCCGGTAAGGACGAAGTTGGAATCGCAGGAAAAGCTGGGCGGCGCGTCTTGATTCTCCAGCGTAAAAAGGGGATTCAGCGCGCTGTCGTAAAAGATGCTCGTTCGGCCATAGGAATCGTGCGCCACTAGAGTATGGCCGTCCGGACTCCACACCAATTTGTCGCCGGCGGCGCTGTTCCCACGCGTTTCCGCGATTGGTTCGCCGGTTTCCGCGTCGGCGAGCCGGAGCGATGTGTCGGAATAGGCGATCCGCGCTCCGTCCGGACTGAAAGCGATATTGGATACCGGGCCGTCTCCCGGCAAGGCGAATAGTTTCTCGCCGGTGACCGCGTCGCGGACGCGCGCTGTTTCCTCCGCGCCGGACAGGTCGCGGAGAGCAAACCGCGCGCCGTCTGAACTCCAAACCAAAAAGTCTTTTGCTATGATCGCGCTCCGCGTCGACGGTTCAGAGACCGACCCGTCCGCGAATTCATACAGCAAGGCGCCCGTAACCGCGTCAAAGACGCCCGGGCCGTATCGCAGCTTTCGTTCGCCCGGCGCGAACGCCGCTGTGTTCGCGTATTTGAAGCCGTCGTCCCAATGATCCGGGATTCCCAGGGGCGCGTTTTGCCCGGATTCCGCGTCAAAAATCATCCGGACGTAATCTTCCGCGGGCAAAACGGTCAGCGCGCGCAGGCCGGAAGGACTGTATTCCAGGGCGACGGTTCCCTCCGGCAGGCTCCCGAGGGGCGACGGGGCGTCCGGATCCAGAAGCGCCTGCCGGGAAAAGTAGTCCCGGGGAT
>JAISDE010000172.1 GCA_031265035.1 Peptococcaceae bacterium
GCGTCATCGCCGGCGTTCAAAGACACCGCCAAGCCAGCCCCGCCCAAATCGTCGCCAACCGCGCCTGAGCGCGCTCCCGCTAAACCGTCCGGGAAAAATTGTCTGGCAAAACCAACGCCGCTGGCGAAAGCAAAGGCGACGACCACCGCCGTCAAAGAAATTCGCGCCGCGATTCTCATATTCATAGTATTTTCTCCTATCTGACGCTTTCTAATTCTGACGCGGCAGCAATAGGTTCTCGCCGCGCCGAGTAACATCCGCAATTCAGATTATATCATTATCCCCCCCTGATTTCAACCAACAACCCGCCACCCACCAATTTCCAATTTCCGATGCTGGATTGCCGATTTCCAACGCCGTCAATCTCCAAATTTATTATTTTTTATTTTAGCCCGCAAACGAAAACATTCGCGATTTTCGCAAAATAAGGCGGGCAGACATCCTTGACGAATGATCAAGGTCAGGTTATAATTTAATTTGTGAACTTGAGTACAATTGACTCAGCTTGATTGAGTCAGATTGAGTCAGATTGACTCAGGGTTCAGGCGGATATTCTTGACGAGAACCGGGGCTACACCGGCATACCGCAGGACAAGACAAGATAAACACAACACGGTAACAGCATAATTTGGGTAATGGACGGACTTTGTGTGGTGAGATGAGGGGCCACCCCTTATCTGGAAGCAATTCATTGCGTTGACGGCAAGTCCCGGCTTGATTGTTATGTGTCTTACGCCGCTGAAATATTTCGGCGGCGGCAAGAGCGAAACAGGCCGGGATTTTCTGTTGGTCAGTTGGTTTTGAGGCACAAGACGGACAAAAAGAAGGGAGCGAGCATGGGAACTTACGGTGTCAGCGTTTTTACGGCGGAGAGAACCTTGACGAGGCGGGAATTTGAGATCAGATCCCCCCGGGAAAATCAGGTCTTGATTAAGGTGGACTGTTGCGCTATTTGTACAATGGAGCAGAGGGTTTATTTGGGCGTGATGAAATATTACCCTTTTGCCGGCGGTCATGAGTTATCGGGCACAGTGGTGGAGACAGGCGACAAGGTGACACAGCTGAAGGCCGGCGACAAGGTGGCCGCCCGCCTGCTGACCAATTGCGGGGAGTGTTACTATTGCCGCAACGGCAACGAGAATCAATGCGTGATCTCTTTTAAGGCGTCCACCCATGAGGGGCTGAACGGGCCGGGCGGGCTGGCGGAATATATGCTGCTGGATTCCCGGTCTTTGTTTAAGATGAGCGATAATGTAAATATGGCTCACGCCGCCCTCGCGGAGCCTTTGGCGTGCTGTGTGCACAGCATTGGCAACGGCAGGATTGATCTGGGTAATGATGTAGTGGTGATTGGCGTCGGCATTATGGGCGCTTTTCATATCCAACTGGCCAAGCTGCGGGGCGCGCGGGTCATCGCCTGCGAGGTGGATCCCGATCGTCTCGCGGTCGCCAAAATGGCGGGGGCGGACATTTTGGTGAACTCGAAAGAAGAAAACGCTATAGAAAAAGTGAGGGAATGTACCGAAGGGAGGGGCGCCGATGTAGTATTCTGCACCACCGCGTTGACCAAGTTGGCCTCCGAGGCCGTTGAGATGGCCGGAAAGCTGGGGCGGGTCGTTTTGTACTCGTCTTTTCACCCCAAAAACCCGATTGATTTGGATGTGGACAAAATACATTATTCCGAGCGTATTCTCACCGGCTCAGTCAACCCCAATATCCGGGATTTTCATGTGGCTACCCGACTGATTTCCTCAGGTTTGGTAAACCCAACCGGACTTATTTCAGAAATTGTTCCTTTTGATCAGTTGACCCATGCTTTTGAGCGCGCGGTGGATCCGAAAACCTATCGCATCATCGTCAAAATGTAACTCTCAACATCAACATCAAATGTAACTCTCAACATCAACAATACCAACAATATTAGAAAATACCAACAATATTAGAAGGAAAGAGGGATCGTTAAATGGCCAATAATCAAGACGGCAAACTGGGTTTACTGGACAGCTCCATGATCCTTGTGGGCGGCATGATCGGCAGCGCGATTTTTTCCCTTTCCGGCGTTACCATCGGCAACGCCGGCCCGGCCGCTATCCTATCCTGGATAGTGGCGGGCTTGATCCTGCTGGCCTACGGGCTGGTTTGCGCCGAGCTTTGCTCAATTTATCCCAACTCCGGCGGCGTATTTATGTTCCCTGCCAAGACCTTCGGCAAGGACGAGAAAAGCGGGCGCCTGTGGGGCTGGGTCACAGCCTGGGCCTACCTTTTCGGCTGTGTGGGCGGCCTGGTGTTTTCTTCCTCTTATGTGGCCACCTACCTGGGCATCGCCATTCCCGCCCTGCAAATCCCCGGCGACCCTTATATGTCGCCCCAACCGCAATACGCCCTGATCATCGGCGTGGCCACAGTCCTGATTTGCGGTATTCTCAACATGTTCCAGATTGCCACTACCGGCAAGGTCAATACCTTCCTGACCATCCTTTTGGCCGTTACCATGGTGCTTTTTGTGGTGATAGCCTTCGGGGCCACCACGCCTGACGGCGCGCGGGCTTTCAACCCCTCCAATTTCTCGCCCTTTTTCGCCGGTAATCAAGGAGGGCCGGGTTTCTTTACCGCCATACCTGTAGCGATGCTAGCCTACGGCTCGATTGTGGCGGCGGCTTTTATGGTAGGCGAGATCCGGGATCCCAATAAAACCATCCCCAAAGCCATGTGCATCGCTATGGCCACGACTATCGCCCTCTATGTGCTGGTAATGATCGGCACCATCGGCCTGATCTCCGTGGATATGCTGAATCAGACCCACATGAATTACACGCCGCAGTTCGGCGCGGCCTGGATGACCCTGGGCCACATCACCTGGCTGCCTATGCTGGTAGCGCTGGCGGCGGTGCTGGGGCTTTTGACCACCGTATTGGTGCTGGTCATCCTGGCGGCCCGCACCTTGCAGGCGGCGGCCTTCGCCGGCGTCCTGCCCGAGTCGTTGGCCAAAAACAGCTCCAAAGGTATACCCCTGCTCTCCACCATTATCGTCACCGCGGTGGGCATGGTATTCGTGGCTTTCCCGCAGCTGACCAATTTCATTATCAACTTCGGCGGCCTGAGCAACGCCCTGGTGGTGGCCATCCTCTGCTATACGGTATTGGTCGCCCGCAAGAAGAACCCTCCCAGCGCTTTTCGGGCGCCCGGCGGCAGCCTCATGCCCAACCTGGTCATGGTGGTGCTGATCGTTTGTTACATTATGGGCATCTACGGCGATATCCAGGGGGGCACCTACAATATCGTCACTCTCATCGCCGCCACCGTCGGCTACTATATCGTGGGCATGGCGATCTACGCCATCGGCACCAGAACTACCAAATCCAATTAATTCCCTGTAACCCCAATTAATTCTCAGCGATTCCCAGTACACTAACCCCAGCCCGTCCCGGGGCGGTGGCGGTCACTGTCGGAAAGTTTTGCCGGGATACCCTGCCGGGAGGCCTTGGCGGGAAGCTTGGCAGGAAGGTTAGCGCGAGGCGCTGACCGGTGTTCCGGCGGGAGTTTTGGCGGGCGCCGCCGCCGCCCAATTTTCATATAATCTCTCATCTTTATATAATCTCCAATCGCGTAAGTTCGCGGAAACTGAGGAAACTAAGGAGACATTATGGAGCACATCAAAAACAGCGACCATAGCGGCTCGCCGCGGCTGGAAAATACCTGTATCGCCCTGGGCCATTTCGACGGCGTTCACAGCGGCCACCGCGGGGTAATTGATCTGTTGCTGGCCGAGGCAAAAAAGGACGGCCTGACCTCCGTCCTGCTCAGTTATGACCGGGACGCCGGATCCAGCGGCCCCAAAATCCTGACCTCGGAGGAAGAAAAAGCCTATCACTTACGGCAGGACGGCCCGTCCGTCTTGTTGTCCTGGCCGGTGGGCGACGGTGAGTTGAGCCAGGGGCGAATCGGCCTGACGGAGCGGTTCCTCAAGGACATCCTGGTGGGCGCCTTGGGCGCTAAAGTAATCGTGGCGGGGAAAAATTGCCCCGATATCGATCTGCTGCGGGCCGGCGCGGGAAAATACGGTTACCGGCTGGCGGAACGCGATCCCGTACTTTATCAGGGCGCGCCGATAACCTCGGCCCGCGTCATGGAGGCCCTGGAAAATCATGATATTGAGACGGCCGCGGCCCTGCTGGGGCATCCCTACGCGATCAGGGGCAAGGTAGTGCGGGGCAAGCAGCTAGGCCGGACGGTGGGTATGCCCACGGCGAATATCGATTACCCCCCACTCAAGCAGCTGCCGGGGAGCGGGATTTATGGCACCCTCGCCTGGATTGACGGCGCGCTGCGGCCCGGTATGGCCAATATTGGCAAACGTCCCACAGTGGACACTTTTGACTACATTACGGTAGAAAATTATTTGCTGGATTTTTCCGGCGATTTGTATGAGAAAATCATGACAATGGAAATACATGTCTTTGTGCGGGACGTTCGCAAATTTAAGGATTTACAAGAGGTTAAGGAACAGGTGAATTTGGATATTGAGGCCGCCAGGTCATACTTTGAGCGGAAAAATAGCCAATAAGCGCCCACCAAAAGGAGGAATCTTACCCATGGGTATCACTCATCGGATGAATCATATTTTCAGGCCGGACGGCAAAACCTTTATTCTGGCTATGGATCACGGCGCCAATTTTAATGTGCTGCCGGCGCTGAGAAAGCCGGGCCAAATCATCCGGGAATGCGCGGCCGCCGGCGCCGACGCCTTTCTCGCCACAGCGGGGCTGCTGGATAAATTCGCCGCCGATTTTCTCGGCAAGGGCATTATCCTGCGGATTGACGGCGGCATCTCGTTTCTGGGCAGCCGGGACAAGGCGCTGCAAACCGTGGTGACACCGGCCCAGGCCGTGGCGATGGGCGCCGACGCTATCATCACGATGGGATTTCCCGGCTCCAAATTTGAGGGGGAGTATTTGGCCGCCTGCGCCCGCAATATTCAGCTGGCCCATCAATGGGGGCTACCGGTCGCGGTGGAGGCTTTGCCCCGGGGCTTTGAGGGCGGCGAGGACGCCCGCTCCCCCGTCAACATCGCCTACGCCTGCCGTCAGGCCGCCGAGTTTGGCGCCGATCTGGTAAAAACCGAATATACCGGCGATAAAGAAAGTATGCGGGAGTTGGTGGCATCCGTCTACGTCCCGGTAGTGATCCTGGGCGGCGGCAAAAAAGTGCCGGAAAGGCAGTTGTTGCAGGAGATTCGGGACGCGTTGGACGCCGGCGCGGCGGGTATCGCTATGGGCCGCAATATTTGGGGCCATGAGTCGCCGGCGCGATACGCTGCCGCCATAGCGAAGCTGATTCATGAGGACGCCAGCGTGGACGCCGCGCTCAAGGAATTGGAGCGATAAGCCCTAAGTTGGGTATCCTGGAGCGATAATAGAAATTTTACGGGAGGGAAGGGCGCCGGATGATTGAGTTGACAAAGGAAAACTTCGAGGATGAGGTACTGAAAGCCCCGGGTCTGGTGTGCGTGGATTTTTGGGGCCAGAAATGCGAGCCCTGCATCGCCTTATTGCCGGAGGTGGAGGCTTTCGCCCAGCGCAACGCCGCCAGCGCCAAATTCTGCAAGCTGGATACCACGGGCAACAGGCGCCTGGCCATCAGCCAGAAGGTTTTGGGCCTGCCCACCTTCATCTTTTACCGGGACGGCGAGCAAGTGGGCGTAATGACCAAGGATGAGATCAGCATAGAGGCGTTGCAGACGCGATTGGACGAGTTGAGAGCCTGATGGCTTGAGGGCCTGAATTACAAAAATGGGGGAAAATCACCTACAAGGAGGACAAGACTATGGGTATACTGGCAGGCAAAAAAGTGGTGGTGCTGGGCGACAGGGACGGCATTCCCGGCCCGGCCATCGAGGAATGCCTGAAGCCTTTGGACGCGGAAGTGGTATTTGTCGCTACCGAATGCTTTGTCTGAACGGCGGCGGGCGCCATGGATCTGGAAAATCAGGCTCGCGTCAAAGCCCTGGCCGAACAATACGGCAGCGACGATTTGATCGTCATTCTGGGCGGGGCGGAGGCGGAGTCCTGCGGGCTCACGGCGGAGACAGTATCCGCCGGTGATCCCACTTTCGCCGGTCCATTGGCCGGGGTCCCGTTGGGACTCAAGGCTTATCATATTTTTGAGCTGAAAGACGAGATCGATCCCGGTATCTATGACGAGCAGATCGCTATGATGGAGATGGTCATGGACGCTGACGCCATCAAAGGGGAAGTGACCACCTACCGGGGCGCTTAGGCATCGCCAAACAATAAATTTGACGAATCCTTAAAGACTCCTGGGATAAAAGTGGGAGGCGACGACTATAATGAGATTTCCTGTCATCAAGGGCGCGGCTTACGCCCTGATTCACGCCAACGATATGGTGCTCCATCAGGGCAGCACCCAGACCAGCGAGGCACGCCTGAATCCGGGGTCGGAATATTTAAAAGCGCTGCCCGCTCATCTGCGCTCTTTTCAGGAAGTGGTGGCCTATCCTCCCAATCAGGTGTATATCGGCAACCTGCGTCCCGCCGCGCTGAAGGCGATACCCCGCCCTTGGCGGGAAAACCCCGTCAGCGGCGCCGGCCGGGAGGGCAAATTCGGCGAGATCATGCCCTTGGATGAGTTCTACGGCCTGGTGAAAGCCGCCGACATGTTTGACCTGGTACTCATGGAAGGAAATTACCAAAAAGCGACGGCGGCCAAGCTGGCGACCCATTCGGCGGTGGCCGACTGGAAGACCCTGGCCGCCCTGGAAAAGGGCTATGCCCCGCCGGAGCGGATCCGGGAATTGGTGGCCGGGGGCCAGGCCGAGCCGATGTATCTGGCCGGCCAATTGATCGGCTGCGTGCGCAAGGCCCATGATTTTGACGCCGCCCTCAGCGAGCATGTGATGTTTGAGAATTTGGTCAGCAAAGCCTCGGCCGCTTTTTGCCTGTCGCTGCTGCTGCGGAAAACCGGGCTACCGGCGACGGCGGTGGAGTATATCATCGAGTGCTCGGAGGAAGCCTGCGGCGATATGAATCAGCGGGGCGGCGGCAATTTCGCCAAAGCCATCGGGGAGCTGTGCGGCTGCGTCAACGCCACCGGCTCGGATACCCGGGGCTTTTGCGCCGGACCGGTGCACGCGCTGGTCGAGGCGGCCGCCCTGGTGCGGGCCGGCGTCTACCGGGACGTGGTGGTGGTGGCCGGCGGCGCCTCGGCGAAGCTGGGTATGAATGGCAAGGATCATGTGAGAAAGGGCCTGCCGATCCTGGAGGATACGCTGGGCGCTTTCGCCGTGCATATCGGCGCGGACGACGGCCTCTCCCCCATCCTGCGGATCGATATCGTGGGCCGTCACCGAATCGGCAGCGGCGCCGCGCCCCAGGCCGTCATGCGGGCCATCGTGACCGATCCCCTGGATCAGGGCGGCATCCCCCTGGCCGACGTGGATTGCTTCTCGGCGGAGCTGCAAAACCCGGAGATCACCGAGCCGGCGGGGGCCGGCGACGTGCCTTTGTCCAACTACAAAATGATCGCCGCCCTGGGCGTCACCCGCAAGGATTTTGCCCGGGAGGATCTGGCCAAAGTGGTGGAGCGTATCGGTATGCCCGGTTTCGCCCCGACCCAGGGCCATATCCCCTCGGGCGTGCCCTTTCTCGGCCACTGCCGAGAAATGATGCTGGAGGGCCTGCTGCGGCGGGTGATGGTCATCGGCAAGGGCAGCCTCTTTCTGGGCCGCCTGACCAATCTTTTTGACGGCGTTTCTCTGGTGGTGGAAAAAAATCCCGGCGGCGGGCCAGAAGATCAGGCTCGGGTCGGCCGGACTCGGGTCGGGCTGACCCTGGCCGGCAGCGAACACGGCGAGGCGGAAATGCTGCGGGGCGCCCTGCTGGCCCAGGAGCGGGATCCCGCCGTGGAGGTGGTGGCCATCGGCCGGGCGGCCCCGCCCGGCCTGGCGCTGGTTGAGGCCGCCGACGCCGAGGCGGCTAGGGAAAAGATGGAAAGTATGCTGGCCAGCGGGGAGCTGGACGCCGCCGTGACCATGCACTACAGCTTCCCCATCGGCGTCTCTACCGTGGGGCGGGTGATCGCGCCGGCCCTGGGCCGCGGTATGTATATCGCCAATACCACCGGCGCCTCGGACACCTCCCGGATAAGGGCCATGCTGAAAAACGCTATTACCGCCATCGCCGTGGCGAAAGCCTGCGGCAACGAGACGCCCTCTGTCGGCATCTTGAATGTGGAGGGTGCCCGGCAGGTGGAGCGGGCGCTGACGGACTTGCGGGATCATGGTTATCCCATCCGTTTCGCGGCCAGCGGCCGGGCCGACGGCGGCGCCGTCATGCGGGGCAACGACCTTTTGCGGGGCGGGCCGGATATTATGGTGACGGACAGCCTCACCGGCAACGTGATCGTCAAGCTGCTGTCGGCCTTCACCGCCGGCGGCGACCGGGAGACGCTGGGCGACGGCTACGGCCCCGGCGCGGGAGAGGGCTGTGAGAGGATCATCAATATCATCTCCCGCGCGTCGGGCGCTCCGGTGGTGGCCGGCGCCTTGTCTTACGCCGGCGCCTGCGCCAGGGGAGATCTGCCTGGCAGGGTGGCCGGCGAATTCGCGCTGGCCAGAAAGGCTGGCCTGGACAAGGCCCTGGCGGAGCTGGCCGGGCCAGTGGGGCCGGCAGCGCCGGCGGGGCCAGCTGAACTGGCTGGGCCGGCGGGATCTGTTGGGCCGGCTGGAGCATCAGCGCCGTCAGAGCCGGCTGAACTGGCTGGGCCGGCGGGAGCGTCAGCGCCCCCGGGGCCGGCGGGAGCCGGGGCCTTGGCGGCGCCGGCCCAGGCGGCCGGCGGGGAGCGAAAGGAGCAAACGGCGACGCCGCCGCCCCCCAAAGCGGTGAGCGAGGAATTGACCGGCGTGGACATTCTGGTGTTGGAGGACGCCGAGCGGGCGCTGTGGCGGGCGGGGATTTACGCCACCGCCGGCATGGGCTGCACCGGGCCGGTCATCCTGGTGGCGGCGGCAGACAAAGAAAAGGCCATAGCCGCGCTGAAAACGGCTCGCTTCCTATAGCTTCCTATAGGGCGCCTCTAACAATTTAACAGTAATGAAGGAGTGGTCAGATGAGATACCGGATCGGCGTTGACATCGGCGGCACATTTACGGACTGCGTGGTTATCAGCGAAAATGGCGCCATTCATACCTTCAAGGAATTATCTACCCCCGAAGATCAATCCATTGGGCTTTACAATGTCATTCGCAAGGCCGCCGATTTTTTCGGCCAGGATCTCCGGGGCTTCCTGAGCGGCGCCGACCTGTTCGCCCACGGCACGACCGTGGCGACCAACACGCTGCTGACCGGCACAGGGGCCAAGACCGGCCTGATTCTCACCAAAGGCTTCCGGGACACCATTGAGATGCGCCGGGCACATAAAGACAATATTTGGGATCTATTCCTGTTTACCGCGCCGCCCCTGGTGCCCCGCTATCTGCGCCGGGGCGTGACGGAGCGCCTGGATTATTTGGGCCGGGTGGTGACGCCGCTGCTGGAGGACGAGGTGGCGGCGATCTGCGCCGATTTCCGCCGGGAGGGCGTGACGGCCGTCGCCATCTGCACCTTGTTCTCTTATCTCAACGACGACCATGAGAAACGGATCCGGGCGGTGGTGGAGCGGGAGCTGCCTGGCGTCTTTGTCTCCCACTCCAGCGAGGTATTGCCCCAGATTCGGGAATACGAGCGGCAGTCTACCACCGTCGCCAACGCTTATGTTGGCCCCAAGCTCACCGTCTACCTGAAAAACCTGGAGAAAAAGCTGAAAGGGGACGGGCTGGATAAAGCCTTTTATGTGGTGGCCTCCAACGGCGGCATGATGACGGCGGATACCGCCATCCGCCACGCCTCGGCCACGCTGCTCTCCGGCCCGGCGGCGGGGGCCGCCGGCGCGGTGTTCTTCGCCGGCCTGACCGGCCTGCGCAATCTGATCCTGATGGATATGGGGGGCACCTCCTTTGACGTGACGCTGATCAACGACGGTACCGTGACCCTGAGCACCGAGGGGGAGATCGCCGGCTACCGGGTGGCCAAGCCGATGATCGACATTCATACCATCGGCGCCGGCGGCGGCTCCGTCGCCTGGATCGATCAGTGGGGTATGCTGAATGTGGGACCCGAGTCCGCCTACTCCTACCCCGGCCCGGTCTGTTACGACCGGGGGGGCGAGAAGCCCGCCGTCACCGACGCCAACCTGCTGCTGGGCTACCTCAACAAAGACTTTTTCCTGGGCGGCGAGATGCGGATCGATTATGACAAATGCTATCGGGCGATGAAGGAGAAGATCGCCGATCCCATGGGACTCAGCGTGGAGAAAGCGGCCAGCGGCGTCTTTCAGATCGTCAACCAAAATATGGCCGACGCCACCAAGGTGGTCTCGGTGCAAAAAGGCTACGATCCCAGGGAATTCGCGCTGGTGAGCGCCGGCGGCGCCTGCTCCATCCACGCCTGCAAGATCGCCGAGGAAGTGGGCGCCCGGCAGGTCATCGTGCCCATGGCGGCCTCCGTCTTTTGCGCCTTGGGGATGCTGGAGTCCGATATTCGGCTGGACAATGTGCGCAGCTTCAACGGCACCATGCCGGGCCTGGATCTGGCGGCCTTCAACGCCGTGATCGAGGATACCGAGAGGACGGCCCTGGCCGAGATCCTGGCGGAGGGCGTCAAAAGGGAGGAAGCGGCCCTGGAGCGTTACCTGGATATCCGCTATGTGGGGCAACACCATGAGGTGACCGTGCCCATGCCCAACAACTGCCGGATCACCGGGGAGCACGCGCTGGAGATCACCGACGCCTTCAACGCCGCCCATGAGCGGCTGTACAGCTACCGCACCCCCGAGACGCCCATCGAGATCATCAACCTGCGGGTAACCGCCGTGGGCCGGGTGAAAAAAACGCCTCTGGAAAGGCAGCCCGCCGGTACCCACGGGGTCGGCGAGGCGATCAAAAACCGGCGCTCCCTTTATTTTGAGGAATACGGGGACTGGCGGGAAGTGCCGGTGTATGACCGGGGCAAGCTGTACGTGGGCCATACTGTCCCCGGCCCGGCGGTGATTGAGGAAAGGATCACGACCGTGATCGTGCATCCCCAATGGGACGCCCGGATCGACGAGTTCGGCAATGTGGTTATGGAGGTGAAAGCATGAGCGTAAAAACGGCAAAACGGCAAAAAGAATTTGAGGGCGCCAGGGATCCCATCACCTTCGCGGTCATTTACAACCGCCTCCTGACCGTCAACCGGGAAATGGGCATCACCATGATCAACACCTCCCTCTCGCCTATTTTCGCCGAGGTGCATGATTTTTCCTGCGCTATCTGCGACTGGGACTGCCGCATCGTCTCCCAGGTAGACGGCGTGCCCTCCCACACCGCCTCGGCGATGGAGTCGGTCAAAGCCATCGTCCGTTATTTTGGCGACGATATCCATCCCGGCGACGTGTTCGCGCTGAATGACCCTTATATGGGCGGCACCCATCTTCAGGACGTCACGATCATGAAGCCCATATTTTACAATGACCGCCTGCAATTTATCGCCATCAACCGCGCCCATCACGGCGATGTGGGCGGCATGGAGGCCGGCTCATACTGCCCCGCCGCCACGGAGCTGTTTCATGAGGGCGTCCGGATCCCGCCCCTGCGTATTTATCAAAAGAACGAGCCGATCAAGGACGTGATCAACATGATCCGGGTCAATACCCGGATGCCCGACGAGATTTGGGTGGACATGAAAGCCCAGGTCGCCTCCTGCAGCGTGGGGGAAAAACGCATTCTGGAGATGATGGCCAAATACGGCGAGGCCAAAACCCGGGAGACCATCGAGGACATTCACCTTTACGCCGAGAGCCGGATGCGGGACGAGATCGCCAAGCTGCCGGACGGCGTCTATCACGGCAGCGCCACCCTGGACTCCGACGGCCTCAGCGACGATCCCCTGGAGATCAAGGTGACCATCACCATCAAGGGCGACGAGGCCCTGGTGGATTTCACCGGCACCAGCCCCCAGTGCGCCGGCCCCAGCAACTCCCCTATCGCCAATACGGCTACCTGCGTCTATGTGGCCTTTTTGACCACCGTCACCACGCCGGACATACCCCACAATGAGGGGGTTTATCGGCCCATCAAGATCACGGCGCCCGCTGGCAGCGTGGTCAATTCCGATTTCCCGGCGCCGGTGGCCTATTGCACCCTGGATACGGCCTGCGCCATACTGGAGGCCTGCTGGATGGCCCTGTCGGAGATCCTGCCCCGGCGGGTACCCGCCGCCTGGAACCGTTGGAACGGCCCCGCCATCACCGGCGCCGATCCCCGCAACGGCAATTTTTACGTCATGTTCGGTTTCAACGGCTTTGGCGGCGCCGGCGGTGCCCAGGGCGCCGACGGCCGGCCTTATATCGGCGACGGCATCGACCTGGGCGGCCTGATCGCCCCCAATATTGAGACCAACGAGGTGGATTATCCCCATCTGACAGAGTTCAATGAGTTCACGCCGGATTCCTGCGGCGCGGGGCAGTACCGGGGCGGCAGCGGCGCGAAATACCGCATCCGCTTCTACGACGGGGTGGAGACCAACCTGGTCATGTTCGGCGACGGCCGGATCAATCCCCCTTACGGCCTCTTCGGCGGCAAG
>JAISDE010000027.1 GCA_031265035.1 Peptococcaceae bacterium
GGCATGGGGGATATCCTGACCTTGATCGATAAGGCCCAGGCCACGGTGGATCTGAAAAAGGCCGCGGCGATGGAGCAGAAGTTGCGCAAGGCGGAGCTGACCCTGGAGGATTTTCTGGAGCAGATGCAGCAGATGAAAAAGATGGGGCCGCTGGATCAGCTTTTGGGGATGCTGCCCGGGGCCGGCAAGATGAAGGGCTTGAAGGATATACAGGTAAATGAGAAGGATATGGCCCATACGGAGGCTATTATCCGCTCCATGACGCCGGAGGAAAGACGGCGGCCGGCGATCATCAACGGCAGCCGCCGCAAGCGGATCGCGGCCGGCAGCGGCACTGCCATTACCGATGTCAACCGCCTGCTCAAGCAATTTGAGCAGAGCCAAAAGCTACTGAAGCAGATGGGGCAATTCGGCAAAGGTGGCAGAGCGCCCCGCCTGCCGTTTTGAGCGGAGCGATCAAAGTCAGACCAAATTAAGGAGGTGAGCAAGATGGCAACAAAAATCAGGCTGAGAAGAATGGGAGCGAAAAAAGCGCCGTTTTATCGGGTGGTGGTCGCCGATTCCCGGTTTCCCAGGGATGGGCGGTTTATTGAGGAGATTGGGTATTATGATCCGACAAAGAACCCGATAGTGTTTAAGATTGACGCGGAACGGGCCAAATACTGGGTCGAGACTGGCGCGCAGCCTTCCGACACGGTCAGGGCTTTGCTGGCCAAAGCCGGCGTAACCGCCAAATGACCTGTCCGCGCCTGGCAAATTATCGCGCTGTATTTGTGGCATAAGGAGGGCGAAATGCGGGATTTGGTGGAGTATTTGGCCAAGGCTTTGGTGGATTGCCCCGATGGGGTGCAGGTGACTCAACGGGAAGATAATGAGGCGATTGTGCTGGAACTGCGGGTCATGGCTGAGGATATGGGAAAAGTGATTGGCAAGCAGGGCCGGATCGCCAAGTCGATTCGGACGTTGGTCAAGGCTAGCGCCGGTCAGGTTGATAGGAAGAAAATCGTGGTGGATATTATCTCTTGGGACGAGTTGGGTGGCGGCGGGTTTGGAGCCGGCAGGGATGAGCGCGGTGGGGAGTGACGCCGATGTTTATTTCCATCGGGCAAATCGTCAATACCCACGGTATCCGCGGCGAGGTCAAGGTTGTGGTGTACAGCGACCGGCAGGAGCGGTTTGAGGGCTTGCGGCAGGTGTTCGTCACGGGGCCGGCGGTTGGCGCCGGGGCGGGGGCGGGCGCTGCCGGCCCTCGCCCCGGTTCCGGCGTCGCGGAGGCTGGGGCCGAGGCTGGCGCCGCTGAGGCTGGGGCTGACGCCGGGGTCGGGTCTGAGGTTGACGGGGGCGTTGCTGGTACTGGCGCTGGCGTCGCCGAAGCCGGCCCTCGCCCCGCTGACGCTGGCGCCGCCGGAGTCGGCCCTCGCCCCGCGGAGGCTGGGCTTGGCGCGGAGGCTGGGCGGCGGGTTTTGACTATCACCGGCGTCCGCTATCACAAGGGCATGGCTTTGCTGACCTTCGCCGAGGTGGGGGATATGGCTGCCGCCCAACGCCTGCGGGGCTGTTTTTTGCAGGTGCCGGCGGCGGATTTGCCGCCCTTGCCGGAGGGAAGATATTATATTTATCAATTGGTGGGCCTGTCGGTCTGGGAAAAAGATGTTTGCCTGGGCGCGCTGACGGAAGTGCTGCAGCCAGGCAGTAATGATGTCTATATCGTGCGGGAGGGCAGCCGGGAGATTTTGGTGCCGGCGCTGAAATCCGTGATCAAAGGGGTGGATCTGGCGGCCCGGCGGATGGATGTGGAGCTGCCCGCCGGTTTATTGGAGTTATACGGCGGATGAACATCACGGTATTGACCATTTTTCCGGAAATGTTCACCGGGCCGATGAGCGCCAGCATTATGGGGCGGGCGCGGGAGCGGGGCTTGCTGACGTTTCAGACCGCGGATTTCCGGGCTTACGCGATGTCCCGGCACAAAAACGTGGATGATGAGCCTTTTGGCGGCGGCGCCGGTATGCTATTGAAGCCGGAGCCGATTTTTGCCGCCCTGGAGGCGGTCAGGCAAGAGGTGGGGGGGACGGCCAGGGTGTTGCTGATGAGTCCCCAAGGCCGGCCCTTTACCCAAGCCGCGGCCCGGCGTTTGGCCGCGGAAAGGGCGCTGATTTTTCTTTGCGGCCATTATGAGGGCTTTGACGAGCGGGTCAGGCTTTGGGCGGATGAGGAGTGGTCCATCGGCGATTATGTGCTCACCGGCGGGGAATTGCCGGCGATGGTGATCATCGACAGCATCTGCCGCCTGATCCCTGGGGTGCTGGGGGAGGAGGAGTCCCACCGGGAGGATTCTTTCGCCGGCGGCCTTTTGGAGCATCCGCATTATACCCGGCCCAGGGAGTTTCGGGGCCTGGCGGTGCCGGAGGTGCTGCTGTCGGGCGACCACGGGCGGATCCGGCGCTGGCGGCGCAAAGAGGCGCTGCGCCGCACCTGGCTGCGGCGCCGGGAGCTTTTGGCCGGCCTGCCGCTGTCGGGGGAGGATCAGTCGCTGCTGGAGGAAATTTGCCGGGAGGAAGACGCCAGGGCCGAGGCTGAGGCGGCGACAGGGGCTGAGGCCGAGGCGGCGACAGGCGCCGGAGCTGAGGCCGAGGCGACGACAGGCGCCGGAGCTGAGGCCGAGGCGGCGACAGGGGCTGAGGAAAAGGCCGGGGCCGGAGACGTGGCAGAGGTTGGGGCGATGGCAGGCGCCAGGGCAGAGGCAGCGACAGACGCCAGAGCAGAGGCCGAGGCGGAATAAAACCGGGGAAATGAGGCGATACGTGGGCGGCCGCGTTTTTTTGGGACTGGCGCATTATCCGGTTTACAACAAGAACCGGGAGATTATCACTACCTCCGTCACCAATTTGGACATTCATGATATCGCCCGCTGCGGGGCGACCTACGATGTGGCGGGCTACTACATTATCCATCCCCATCCCGCTCAAAGGGCGATTGTGACGGAATTGCTGGCTTTTTGGCGGGAGGGCTTTGGCGGGGAATACAACCCGGATCGCAAGGAGGCTCTCGCTCGGCTGCGACTAGCGGCATCCCTGGACGACGCTGAGCGGGAGATCCTGGCCGGCGGCGAGGGCAGGCTTTTACGGGTGGTCACCGACGCCAGGGCGTTTCCCCAAAGCGTTTCTTATCAGCGTTTGCGGTCGCTGCTGACACCGGCTGAGGCAAGTCGGGGGAGGGCGGCGGCGCCGGCTGACGGGGCCGCGGATTCGACTGGCTCGCCGGTGGGGGCCGAACCCGATTATTTTCTGCTTTTTGGCACCGGGTACGGGCTGACGGAGGATGTGATCGCCGCCGCCGATTTGGTTTTGGCGCCGGTGCTGGGGCGGGGGGATTACAACCATCTCCCGGTGCGAGGCGCCGCGGCGATCATTTTGGATCGCTTGCTGGGGCCGGCCTGGTGGCGAGAGACTTTTTGACAGGCCCTAAGCTGACATGAGACTTTTTAAGCTGATATGGGGCTTTGACACTGACGAAGCCCCTCGTCATCTTTCAGGCTGTCCAATACGCTCAGCTCATCCTGGGCCTGATTCGCGATCTCCGCGAAACGCCCGGCGGCCGAGTGGAATACATCCACTTGCCCAAGGCGCCCTCGGCTCTCTCAACGCGATTTTCGGTAATGTGGCCCGGGCGAAATATTATTATACCGATCGCTACGATTTTGACCTCGCGCTGAAGAAGGCCCATGATTATTACGCGCTCAGCCCATATGAGGTAAACGCCGCCATAACCAGTGTCAGCCTGA
>JAISDE010000145.1 GCA_031265035.1 Peptococcaceae bacterium
CATCCGGGCATAAGGCAAGGCGAATACCCGATCCAGCTCCCGCTGCTCTAACGGAGCCGCCGGCGGGTTCTGAACCAGGAAAACGCCCTCGCTTTGCTCCTGAATAAGGCCCCGGCCCCGGATATGATCCTGCTCGGCGATTTGCAGCCGGGCCGCCAGGGCATAGGCCTTTTTGTCCGTCTTTACCCTGTCCCAGGAGGGGCAAAGCCGATAACCGACGGGCAGGCGCCCATAGCCCGCCCCGCCGGCGGCCTCATCCCCGGCGCCGCTGTCGTCCTCGCTGCCGGCGCCTCTGCCAGCGCTGTCTCCGTCCCCGCTCCCAGCGCCGCCGCCCTCGCTCCCGATGCCGTCCCCGCCGGCGGGGAAAATTTCCTCCCGCCGGGCCAGCCAGCAGACCCCCGGTATTTTCCGGGCCGTCGCTAGGCCGCCGCCGCCGGCCAAGGCCGCGGCGACATCGGTGATCTGCCGCTCACCCATGCCATAAATCAGGATATCCCCGCCGCTTTCCCACAAAACGGAAGGACGTACCCCATCGTCCCAATAATCATAATGGGCGAACCGCCGCAGAGAGGCTTCCAACCCGCCTAAGATAACCGGGCAATCCGGATAAGCCTCCTTGGCCAGGCGGCTATACACCGTCGCTGCCCGATCCGGCCGCCGGCCGGCCCGGTTGCCGGCGGTATAGGCGTCGTCGCTCCGCCTTTTCCGCGCCGCCGTATAATGGGCCACCATGGAATCAATATTGCCCCCGGTGACCAAAAAAGCGTAGCGGGGTCGCCCAAAACGCCGAAAATCCTCGCAGTGGCGGAATTCCGGCTGGGCCAAAATCGCTACCCGATATCCCAGCGAGCTCAAAAGCCGGGAAATAATCGCCATACCAAAGCTGGGATGATCCACATAGCTGTCGCCGCTGACCAGCACAAAATCCGCCCGCTCCCAACCCAACCTGTCGATCTCCTCCTTGCTCACCGGTAAAAATTCAGCCATCCTCACCCTCCCGGCATTCCGGCGCTCCCTATACTTCAGTCATAGCTCCAAGTCAACACTTCAGCCACAACCTCAGTCATCACTTCAGTCATAGCTCCAGTCATAACCTCAGACACAAATTCAGGCGCCGCCCGAAAATAAACTAACTTATTCTCAGGCGACGCCTTACTATACTATATCCGAACCCTATGAGGCAACAGACTTTTTTAAATAATATTTTTTTCCCGCCAGGCGGCTATCTGCTCTTGGGTATAACCCAGCAAGCCGCCATAGACCTCGTCGTCATGCTCGCCCAGCAGCGGCGCGCGCCGGGCCGAGGTCTCCAGGGTCGAGAATCTGGGGGGGAAGGCGGGCACAGGATAGGCCCCCAGCCCGGGATAATCAAACTCCATAATCGACGCCCGCTCTCTCACATGGGGATCCTGTCGGGCCTGCTTGACGCCCAGAACCGGCGCGCAGGGAATGCCGTTGGTTTCCAACATTTGAATCAGTTCCGCCGAGGAAAGCCCCGCCGTCCAGGCCGCCACCGCTCCCTCCACCTCCGGCTCATACTTTTTGCGCTCAATGGCGTTGGCGCAGCGGGGATCGTCGGTCAAATCCTCCCGGCCCATGAGCCGGGTCAGGGCCTCCCAATGCTTTTGCAGGGTAGCGGCGATATACACGGCGCCGTCTTTGGCCTGAAAGGCGTTGACCGGCGCGTAATTGGCCCGGCGATTGCCCATGCCCCCAGGCTCGACGCCGGTAAAGTGGCTTTGGGCGAAAAACGCGTCCAGGATAGACATAGCGCAATCCAGCATCGCCACATCAATATACTGCCCCTCCCCCGATCGCTCCCTGGCCCGCAGGGCGGCCACGGCCGCCAGCGCGCCGTAAATGCCGGAGAGAAAATCGGAAACCGCCGGGCCTGTCTTGGTCGGCTGCCCCGCCGGCCCATTCAGGGACATGAGGCCGCTGTAAGCGGCAATCGTCATATCGTAGGCCGGTTTCATAGCGTAAGGCCCTGTCTGGCCAAAGCCGGAGATGGACACCATGATCAGCCCGGGATTTATCCCCCTCAAAGCCTCGTAGCCAAGCCCCATCTTGTTCAGCAAACCGGGGCGAAAATTCTCGACCAGGATATCGCACCATTTGACCAGGCGCAGCAATACTTCCCGGCCCTCCTCAGCTTTGTAGTTAAGGGTAATACTTTTTTTGTTCCGGTTGTAGTTGGGAAATATCAAGCTGATCCCGTCGGCGTTTTTCAACGCTTCCTCCCGGTAAAACTCGCCGGTGCCCGGACGCTCCACCTTGATGATCTCCGCGCCCAAATCCCCCAGTAGCATACCGCAGACAGGACCCGATATCACATGGGTCAACTCCAATACCTTGATGCCTTCCAACGCTTTACTCATACCGCTTTCCCTCCGTTTCCGGCCCGACCACCACGCCTGGCCTGACCGCCTTTCCTGGTCGGCTTATTCTCAGGCTCTGGCCTTTTCTCAGCCCCTGGCCTATTTTTAACTATTGAGCGAGGACACCCCGCCGGCCGCCGGCCCCATCCGTTTGGCTACCTCGTTGGCGATGATAAACGCCAAAAACGAGGCGGCCAGCCCCACGTAAATGGGGTCGATATCGTTGGGCTTGGCCAGATTCCAATAAATATTCACCAAAGGCCCGGCCAGCACCGAGGCCATACCGGCCGCCTTGGTCAGCCTGCCTTTATAAAACATGGCAAAGAGCATCGGCACCAAAAATACGCAGGTGCGCATCCCGTAGGAGAGGAAAATAAAGGTTTGAATCAACTCCCCCGCCTTGGTGACCGCGAACACGCCGGACAGAATCGTCACCACGATGATCAGGAAGCGGAGCACGTTGAGCATTTCCTTGTCCCCCGCGTCCTTGCGGACACTCTTGTACAAATCCCGGCTGATCATGGTGGAGACCCCAAAACAAAGGCCGGCGTTGCTGCCCAAAGCCGCCAACATCAGGCCGCCGATAAAGACGCCCGCGATGACGGAAGGGAAGGTATTGATCATAAACATGGGAAAAGCCTGGGACGCGTCGATATCCGGAAAATATTGCCTCATATAAAGGCCCACCGCCACGCCGAACAGGCCCACGGGGCAGGTAAATATCGCCGCCAGGATGGCGCCGTTCCGGGCCGCCTTGGCGTCCCTGGCCGAGAGAACAGCCTGTATATACACCTGGGTAACCAAGACGCCCAGGACAAACCCGAGACCGATGGCGATATCCTTGCTGACACCTCTGGAAAATAGATTCAGCCAGGGATCAAACTCAAAGGTGGCGCGCATCCCGCTAAACCCGCCCATGGCCGTCACGGCGATAACGCCGCTGATGAGCAGGGAGCCCAATATCAGGAAAATTTTGACCAGCCCGCCCAGGCTGGTCGCGAAAATGCCGCCAAAGAGCACAAAGACCAACACCAATACCACGCAGACAGTGGCCGCCCAATAAAGAGGCATCGGGATCATGGAGGTCAGCAGGGGCAAAAAGCCCTTGGTCTGGGAGAGAATAGAAAGAAAAATAGCGATTGAGCTGAAAATGGCGGTAATGGGGCGCACTTTGGAGCCATAAGTTTTTTCCAGCAATTGCGGGCCAGTTTCCACCTGGGTCTTGTAGACCGCCTGGGCCAGGCAAACGCCCAAAATCAGGCAGCCGATGGAAAGCCCCAGGGTCTGCCACCAGCCCACCAACCCCATGCGGAAAGCGGTCTGCGCTGTGCCCACCGTGCCGCCGGAGCCGACGCAGCTGCCCACAATGGTGCCCGCCACCATGATCGGGGACGCTTTTTTGCCGGCGATCGTGAAGTCCTCCGAGTTTTTAATTTTTCTGGCGGTGTAGACACCCACGCCGCCCATGACCAAGAAGGTTATAAGAATACCGATTACCAAGCCGATCGTATTACTCATTACTGTACCTCCTGTTCTAATTTTTAACTTTCCAATTCTGAATTCTGAACTCCTAACTCCTAACTCTTAACTTCGAACTCCTAACTCCTAACTCTTAACTTCGAACTCCTAACTCTTAACTTCGAACTCCTAACTCTTAACTCCTAACTCCTAACTCCTAACTCTTAACTTCGAACTCCTAACTCTTAACTTCGAACTCCTAACTCTTAACTTCGAACTCTTAACTCTGAACTCCGAACTCTTAACTTCGAACTCTGAACTCTGAACTCTGAACTCTGATTGCCGCTTTTTAACCTTGATCAACCTTGATTAACGCCCCTGAAAAGACGGCGGCCGCTTTTCCAGAAAAGCCCGCATCCCTTCTTTTTGGTCGTCGGTGGCGTAAAGCCCGGCCCAGGCGTCCACCTCCCGCTCCATGCCGGCGTAGAGATCCTGCCGCCAGGCCGCGTTGACCATTTTCTTGGCCGCCGCCAGGGACAAAGGCGCTTTTTGACAAAGCTCCAGCGCCCATGCCATGGCCGCCTCCAGCAGCTCCGCCAAAGGCACCACCTTGTTGATGAGTCCCAGCGCCAAGGCTTGCCTGGCGTCCACCGGCTTGCCCAAAAAGATCATTTCCTTAGCCTGGCAAAGGGAAATATTTTGGGGCAGCCGCTGGGTGCCGCCGCCGCCGGGAAAAATGCCCACATTGATCTCCGGCAAGGCGAATTTGGCGTTTTCCGCCGCGATCCGCAGATCGCAGAGCAGGACATTCTCCATCCCGCCGCCAAAGGCGTAACCCGCCACCGCCGCTATGGTGGGTTTTGGCATATCCATCAAAACCTTTTGGTACTCAATGCCCCGCCGGCCAAATTCCAGCGCCGCCGGCGGATCGAATTGGGAGAAGGCCGCCAAATCCCCGCCGGCGCAATAGGCTTTCTCATTGCCGGTGACGACGACCGCCTTGACCGCCGGATCCGCGGCCAGGCCCCGGTAAATCTCCAGCCGCTCCAGGCTCATGGGTATGTTGGCGGCGTTCATAGCCTCCGGCCGATCAAACCTGACCACAGCCACCGGGCCTTGAAACTCCAGCTTCATGGTCTCATAGCGATTATCCCGATAAGACATCCCGCTCGCTCCTTCTAATTAGAGATTCCCGATTAAAATTTCGCGCCATCATTAGAAATTAGCGTCACCATCAGAAATTCACGTCGGTACGGGGCTTTTTCTCCCCGCCGGTGTAATCGTACCACCCCTTGCCTGTCTTACGGCCCAGGTCGCCCGCCGCC
>JAISDE010000176.1 GCA_031265035.1 Peptococcaceae bacterium
CTGGGCGCGGGCAAGGCCATTGGCGGGTTGTGGCGGCGCCCGGCCAGTCTTTGGTACATAGCAGGGGGAAAGCTGCGTCTCCCGCCTTGGAAAGGGGCGAGATTATCTTTTCTGGGCAAGTCGCTGCCAGAGTTTTGGGGCAAACCATACGGCGCCTGACGCTCAACCCATGTTACAAATATTTGCATGGCTGTATCTTTCATCATATTACACTTTCGTTTAGCGCGTTTTTTTGTTATACTGGCGTTAAGAAAGTTAAGACAGAATGAAAATGTTTCGCGGGAAAACATTTCCTTAATATGTGCCTTGCTTGACTGTCAGCCAGAGGGTATTATGGAATATGTGGAGGACATGAAAAATCATGATTGATATAGCCGCTTTGCGGTCGCTGGTATCGGCGGGGTATATACTCTGGACGGAGCATTTAGCCTTGCGACTCCGGGAGCGCGGAATAAAACGCGCGGATGTGATTGCCTGCGTGCAAAGCGGGGAAACAATAGAGCAGTACCCGGATGACATGCCCTTCCCAAGTTGCTTGATACTTGGCGCCGCGATGGACGGAAAGCCGCTTCATGTAGTGTGCGCTTATAATCCCGATGTCAACTGCTGTATGATAACTGCGTACTATCCAAACCAGGATAAATGGGAATCAGACAATAGAACAAGAAAGGCAGGGGAATGATATGACCTGTTTTCGCTGTAAAGGCGCTATGAAACAAAACCTTAAAACTCATGTCGCCACGCTGGACAAATGCGTTATTATCGTAAAGAACGTACCAGCTTTGGTCTGTGAGCAATGCGGCGAGGCCTACTTTGCCGACGAAGTCATGAAAGGCCTGGAGGCAATTATTGATAGGCTGGAGGGTATAATTAAAGAGGTTGCTATTGTAGACTACGCTGATGTGGCATAGGAGCGCGAAAACGGGCCACCCTGAAATATGGCGCCAGGGAGGCGTATGACCGGTTAGGGCTCAAAGTCCCCAAAGGCATTTGAGAGGCGCCGGCGAAAAAGAGGGTTATGCGGCGGGTTATAAAAAAGGTTGGGATGACGGTTATAAAGATGGATATGAAAGCGACTACGCAAAGATGAAAAGAACCGAGGCGGAGGGGATCATGTAGCCGGCCGGCGCCGCCGCCAATGAGCAGGATCTGGGCAGTGAGTGAAACCCCGTGAGGCCGCTCTACCCTTCTGGGCAATCGTATAGCGATCGCGGGTTACGGCGAACAGGGAGATTGCAAACCGGCGCTGTCGCGTCCGGTCTGGAATCTCCCTGCTGTATACCGCTTCCTGTTCCATTTTGTTTTGTCCTGGGCCGGCCGTCTCAGACCCGTCCCGGCCTTCGCCCTGGCTCGCCGCCGTCCAGGCCGGCCGGCCGTCTCAGCCCCGCGCCGGGCCCGTCTCAGCCTCGCCGCTCCCCGGCTAGACCAGCTCGATGTAGCACATCATCGCCGCGTCGCCCCGGCGCGGCCCTATCTTGATGATCCGGGTATAGCCGCCGGCCCGATCCTTATACTTATCGGCGACCTGCTCAAACAAATTCTTGACCACCGTCTCGTCCATAATATAAGCCATCGCGTGACGGCGGGCCGCCAAATCCCCCCGCTTGCCCAGGGTGATCATTTTCTCCGCCGTGCTGCGCAATTGCTTGGCCTTCTGCTCCGTGGTCACAATCCTGCCCCGGTGGATCAGCGCCGTGGTCAGGTGCCGCAGCAACGCCCTGCGCTGTCCAATATTTCTGCCCAATTTTCTTCGCGCCATCGCCTTTTCCCCCTATTCGTCAAACTTCCTGAGCCCCAGACCCAGGGAGCTCAACTTCTCGTCTACTTCTTCCAGAGATTTCTTGCCCAAATTCCGTACCTTCATCATGTCGTCCTCGGTTTTCATGATCAACTCGCCCACCGTATTGATCCCGGCCCGTTTCAGGCAATTATAGGAACGCACGGAAAGATCCAGTTCCTCGATGCTCATATCCAGGATTTTATCCTGTTCTTCCTCCACCTTGTTGATGACAATCTCCACATCGCCGCCCTGCTCTGTCAGGCCCATAAAAATCTTCAGATAATCGTGCATGATCCGAGCGGAAAGGCTGATCGCCTCATCGGGCGTGATGGCCCCGTCGGTCCAAACCTCCATAGTCAGCCGGTCGTAATTGGTGCCGGCGGCGTCCCAGGCGGCCGTAACGGTGTAATTCACCTTGGTGACCGGGGAAAAGATGGAATCCACCGGGATTACCCCGATGACATGATCATCTTTCTTGTTCTTTTCGCCGGAGCGATAACCCCGCCCCCGCTCTACCGTGATCTCCATACTCAGGCGGGCGCCGTCCTCCAAAGTGGCGATCAGCAGATCCTTGTTGAGAATATCCACCTGGCTATTGGGCTCAATCCGGTCGGCGGTAATCTCCCCCGGCCCATCCACCTCCAGCCGCAGGATATGGCTGTCCTCGTCGTATATTTTCAGGGACAAGGCTTTGAGATTGAGGATGATATCCGTCACATCCTCCACCACACCGGGAATCGTGGAAAACTCATGGAGCACACCGTCCAACTTGACGGATGTAACCGCCGCGCCCGGCAGAGAAGACAACAAAATTCGCCGCAGGGAATTTCCCAGAGTAATGCCGTAGCCTTTTTCCAAAGGCTCTACCACGAAACGACCGTAATGCCTGTCCTCGCTGGTCTCCGCGCACTCGATTCTGGGCTTTTCGATCTCGATCATCGGTTACCTCCCTTTTCCCGCATTATCTGGAATACAATTCAACGATCAGATGCTCCTGAACCGGGATATCGATGTTTTCCCGGGCCGGCAAGGCGACGATCCTGCCCACCAGATTTTCCGCGTCCATCTCCAGCCAGGCGGGCACGGTTCTGCCGGCGGCAATCTCTTTCATCTCCTTGAATTTAGGCGACTCTTTGCTCTTGTTTTTAACGGCAATCTGATCGCCTATCCTGACGCTGAGAGAAGGGATATTGGCTTTATGCCCATTGAGGGTGTAATGATTGTGCCGCACCAGCTGCCGGGCTTCCGACCGGGAGTTGGCGAAACCCAGGCGATAGACCACATTGTCCAGACGGCGCTCCAGCAGGGAGAGGAAATTCTCGCCCACGACGCCTTTTTGCCGCTCCGCCCGGTTGAAGGTCAGCTTGAATTGGCCCTCCATCATACCGTAAATCCGTTTGGTCTTTTGCTTCTCCCGCAGCTGGACGCCATACTCGGTAGCTTTTTTGCGGCTTTGCCCGTGCTGTCCCGGTGTGACCCTGCCTTTTTCAATGGCGCATTTCTTGGTGTAGCAACGGTCGCCCTTCAAAAAAAGCTTCATCCCTTCCCGGCGGCATAAGCGGCAGGCGGGCCCTGTATATCTTGCCATATTGCTTTTTCCTCCTTGTCAAATACGCGTTCGCTCGGTCACACCCGCCGGCGTTTAGGCGGCCGGCAACCGTTGTGGGGAATGGGCGTGACATCCTTGATAGCGCTAACCTCCAGGCCTGTGGCCTGCAATGCCCTGATCGCCGCCTCCCGGCCGGAGCCAGGGCCTCTGACAAAGCATTCCACCTCTCGCATACCATGCTCCATGGCCGCTTTAGCCGCTTTTTCCGCCGCCATCTGAGCGGCGAAGGGCGTACTCTTGCGGGAGCCTCGGAAGCCCATACCGCCGGCGCTGGCCCAGGAAATCGCGTTGCCGCCCACATCGGTAATGGTGACAATAGTATTATTGAAGGTGGACTGGATATGGGCTATCCCCCGATCCACATTTTTGCGCTCTCTGCGTTTTACCCTGGTTACCACATTTCTTTTGGCCATAAAATTGACTCTCCCCCTTTACTTCTTCTTGCCGGCGATGGTGCGGCGAGGCCCCTTGCGGGTTCTGGCGTTGGTCTTCGTCCGCTGCCCCCGCACCGGCAAGCCTCTGCGGTGCCGCAGGCCCCTGTAGCAGCCGATTTCCATCAACCGCTTGATATTGAGGGAAACCTCCCGGCGCAGGTCGCCTTCCACCTTGACATTCTCACCGATGGCCTCCCTCAGCCGGGAGACCTCATCCTCCGTCAGATCCCGCACCCTGGTATCGGGATTGATATTGGCCGTGGTCAAAAGCATTTTAGACGTGGATCTGCCGATCCCAAAAATATAGGTCAACCCGATCTCTACCCGCTTGTCCCGGGGCAGGTCAACTCCCGCGATACGTGCCATTAATTATACCTCCTTATCCCTGGCGCTGCTTATGCTTGGGGTTCTCACAAATTACCCGCACAACGCCCTTGCGCTTGATAACCTTACATTTCTCGCAAATGCGCTTGACTGAGGGCCTTACCTTCATTCTGAACTACCTCCTACCTACTTGTAACGGTATGTAATGCGTCCCCGGCTGAGATCATAAGGGGATAACTCCACTGTGACCCGGTCGCCGGGCAAGATCCGAATAAAATTCATGCGGATTTTCCCGGACACATGAGCCAGTACCTTATGGCCATTCGCCAACTCTACTTTAAACATCGCATTGGGCAGAGGCTCAATGACCGTCCCTTCCACTTCGATCACATCCTGTTTGGACATGGAGTACGACCTCCTTTTGATCAATCTTGATGGTAAGCCTCACTGTCGCAAGGCCCGGAGGATACTTTCCGTCACCTGAGCCATCGGCCGGTTGCCATCCACCTCCAGCAATATTCCCTTATCCCGGTAATACCGGAGCAAGGGCAGCGTTTGTTCCTGATAAACCCGCAGGCGGTTTTTCACCGTGGTGTCCTGATCATCCTCCCGCTGATACAGCGGGCCGCCGCAGGTGTCACATCGCTCCGCGGTCTTGGGCGGGCTGAAGGACAAATGATAAAGGGCGCCGCAATCCCGGCAGGTGCGCCGGCCCGTGGCCCGCTCAATCAGCGCCTGTTCCTCTACGTCGATATTCAGCGCCGCCTCCAGCCTGGAACCCAGGCCGCCCAAGATCTCGTCCAGCTCCTCCGCTTGCCGCACCGTCCGGGGAAAACCGTCTAGCAGGACGCCCTTGCCGCAATCCGGCAGGGCCAGCCGCTCCCGCACAATACCGATCGTCACACCGTCCGGCACTAAAGCGCCGCTGTCCATATAGCCTTTGGCCTCAAGGCCCAGACGCGTCTGTTCCTTTACCGCCTGGCGAAACATATCCCCTGTAGAGATATGGGGCACCGCCAACTCCGCCGCCAAAACCACCGCCTGGGTTCCCTTGCCGGCACCGGGAGGACCCATCAATAAAATATTCATTCGCCATTCCTCCCATACAGTACTTTATTTCAAAAAGCCCTGATAGTTGTGCATCATCATCTGGGACTCCATCTGCTTGACCGTATCCAGCACCACGCCCACCACGATCAGCAAGCTGGTGCTTCCCACAGAAAGCTGCAAGCCGGTGAGCCGGAGCAAAAGGGTCGGCACCGTGGCGATCAGGGCTAGAAATACCGCCCCGGCCAGGGTGATGCGGCTGGAGATCTTCGACAAATAATCGGAGGTGGGGCGGCCCGGTCGCAGGCCGGGAATGAAGCCGCCGTATTTTTTCAGGTCGTCGGAGATTTGGATGACATTAAGGGTGATAGCCGAATAAAAAAAGGTAAAAAAGACGATCAATAAAGCGTAAACGATTTGATACCACAGCCTGTTGGAATCAAAGAAGCCGGCTATCGAGGCGGCGCCGGAGCTGGTGGGAAACCAGGCGGCGATGGTGCCGGGAAACATCAGGATGGTCATCGCGAAAATGATGGGGATGACGCCCGCCTGATTGACCCGCAGGGGGATATGGGTGCTTTGCCCGCCCAAAACCTTTCTGCCTACTACCCGCTTGGCGTATTGCACCGGCACCCGGCGTTGGCCCTCGTTCAGGCAAACCACCGCCCCCACCATCAGGACGGCGCAAATCAGGACGAGAGCCAGCACGAACACATTGGTGGTGCCTGTCCGCACATACTCATACAGCGTATGCAGCCCGTCGGGCAGACGGGAGACAATGCCGGCGAAAATCAGGATGGAGATACCGTTGCCGATCCCTTTATCATTGATCATTTCCCCCATCCACATCAGAAAGGCCGTGCCCGCGGTCAGGGAGAGGGAGACGAGCAGCACATTGGGCACAGTATAGCTGGTATAGGCGCTGGAAAAACCGATGGAGATCCCGATCGCCTGAACAAAGGCCAGCACCACGGTCAAATACCGGGTGTAGGAGCCGATCTTTTTGCGGCCGTCCGCGTCCTTGTTCATCTTTTCCAGGGCGGGGATTACCACCGTCAGCAATTGCAAGATAATGGACGCGTTGACATAGGGGGTGATGCTCATGGCGAAGACGGAGAAATTCTTGAACGCGCCGCCAGAGATCACATCAAAGAAGCCCAGCAACCCCCCGGCGGCGAATTGCTGAATCACCGCCAGATCGATCCCGGGTACCGGCACATGGGTGCCCACCCGAAAAACGACGATCATCAGGAGGGTAAAAATAAGTTTTTTTCGCAAGTCCGGCAATTTCAGCGCGTTGCGCATGACTTCGATCAACTTAAATCACCTCAATTGTGCCGCCGGCGGCCTTGATCTTCTCTCCGGCGGTCTTGGAAAAACCCTGGGCCTGGACATGGAGGATCTTGGTGATCTCGCCCCGGCCCAAAATCCGGACGCCATCCCGGATGTTTTTTACTATCCCCCGTTCCACTAAGGTCGCCGGCGTGACGGCGTCCTCGGCCTCAAACTTGGCCTCCAGGGTTTCCAGATTGATCTCGGCATATATTTTTTTGAAAATATTAGTAAATCCTCGCTTGGGCATCCGCCGCTGCAAAGGGGTTTGGCCGCCCTCAAAATAAGGACCCTTGCCGCCGCCGGAACGGGCTTTCTGCCCTTTATGCCCTTTGCCCGCGGTTTTGCCCAATCCGGATCCAATGCCCCGGCCCAGCCGTTTTTTGGCGTGGCGGGAGCCGGGCGCCGGTTTTAATTCAGACAATTTCATCGCCTGTTCTGCCCTCCTTTATCTATTGTACGGAATTTGACGGTATGTCTTCCGCGATCACCAGATGGGAGATCCGGCGCACCTTGCCCAAAATATCCGGCGTCTTGACCTGGACGGCGCTGGAGCGCAATTTGCCCAGGCCCAGGGATTTGATAGTTTCCCGCACCCGCCGATCATAGCCGATCCCGCTTTTCACCAAGGTGATCTTGATTTTACCCGCAGTCGTTTCCTTTGCCATATGTTCCTCCTAGCCCAACAATTCTTCCACGGTCTTGCCCCTGAGCTTGGCTACATTCTCGGCGACCATCAGACCCTTCAGCCCGGTGAGGGTGGCCTGTACCATATTGTTGGCGTTATTGGAGCCCAGGGATTTGGTCAAAATATCCCGGATCCCCGCCAGCTCCATGACAGCCCGCACCGGCCCGCCGGCGATCACGCCGGTACCGGGGGCGGCCGGTTTCATGAAGACGGCGCCGGCGCCAAAAACGCCTTTGGTCTCATGGGGAATGGTAGTTCCCCTGATCGGCACGTTGATCAAATTCTTTTTGGCGTCCTCGATCCCCTTGCGAATCGCCTCCGGCACCTCAGTCGCTTTACCCAACCCGGCGCCTACCCGGCCCTTGCTGTCGCCCACAACCACCAGGGCGCTGAAGCTAAACCGCCGGCCGCCCTTGACGACCTTGGCGACCCGGTTGATATAGACGACCCGCTCGGTAAACTCGTTACCGGCGTCGTCGCCCCGATCATTGCGCTCATTTCGGTCATTTCTCGCCATGCTTTCTTCTTCTCCTCCTTTACGGTTCTTTTCAGAAAATCAATCCCGCTTCCCTGGCGCCTTCCGCCAGAGCCTTGACCCGGCCATGATAGATTGTGCCGCCCCGGTCAAATACTACCTCGGCTATGCCTTTTTCCTTGGCCTTTTTGCCGATTTCCAGTCCAACCTGTTTGGCGGCTGCCACATTGCCGGTCTTCTCCAGCGCGCCTTTCAGCGGCGCTTCCAGGGTGGAGGCCGATACTAAGGTGATCCCTTTCGTATCGTCGATGATTTGGGCGTAAATGTGATGGAGGCTGCGATAAACAGCCAAACGGGGATTGGTCGCCGTGCCGGAGACCCGCTTGCGGACGCGCAAATGCTTTTTGTGCCGCACCGCCTTGCGGTTGATTTGATTGATCAATTTCCTTCACTCCTTTTGCCTTGGGATAACTACCGCCGCCCGCTTCGTACGATACCGTACCGTACGGTAAAGGCGAAACGCCGCCGGACGCTATCCGGATTGAGTGTGGCCATATGTAGCCGGCGTAAGCCGCCAGCCTGGCCTGTTCTGGCGCCAGCAACTTTTCGTCTGGCAAGGTAGCAAGGTCGGTCGAGGCGGGAGTGTACCCGCGTACATGACCGGCTCGGCCGGGCGCGGCTACCGCAGTCCAGACGGAAAGGCTGCCAGCCAGAACTATTTCTTCTTGCCGGTTTTGCCTGCCTTGATCCTCACCGTCTCGTCGCTGTAGCGGATGCCCTTGCCCTTGTAAGGCTCCGGCGCGCGAAGCTTGCGAATATCGGCCGCTAACTGGCCTACCGCCTGCTTGTCGGCGCCCTTTACCAAAATCTTGGTGGGCGCGGGTACCTCGATGGACAATCCCTCCGGCGGCTCCACTTCCACCGGATGGGAATAGCCGATAGCCAAAACCAGCTTCGCCCCTTGCATCTGAGCCCGGTAGCCCACGCCCACCATGTCCAGGGATCTCTCATAACCGGCGCTGACCCCGGTAACCATATTCTGAATCAAGGCCCTGGTCAGGCCGTGAAAAGCCCGGTTTCGCTTCTCGTCATTGGGCCGGGTGACCACAATCTGGCTGTCCTCAAGGACGACGGAGATATCCTTTTGAAAATCCCGCTCCAAAACGCCTTTAGGGCCCTTTACCTTAATATGCTTGCCGTCGATTATTACGTCCACGCCCGCCGGCACATTGACCGGCAGCTTGCCAATTCTAGACATGCGCTACCTCCCGCTTACCAGACATAGCAGAGAACTTCTCCGCCCAGCCCATTTTTTCTCGCCTGTTTATCGGTCATCACACCCCGGGATGTGGAGATGATGGCGATCCCCAGCCCGCCCAGTATTTTGGGAATCTCGTCTTTTTTGGCGTAGACCCGCAGGCCGGGTCGGCTGATTCGTTTCAGGCCGGTAATCACCTTTTGCTTGTTGGCGCCATACTTCAAATGCACCCGGAGGATCCCCTGCCGGCCATCCTCAATGTACTCAAAATCCTTGATCATTCCCTCGTTCTTCAGGATTTGCGCCATCGTTTTCTTTAACTTTGAAGCGGGAATCTCGACCTTGTCATGCAGCACGGAATTGGCATTCCGGATGCGGGTCAAAAAATCCGCGATTGGATCTGTCATCACCATGATTCTTCAGAACCCCCTTCCTAAAAAATACGTCGCCGGATACCCCATATTACCAACTGGCCTTGGTCACGCCAGGGATTTGTCCTTCGTAAGCAAGCTTGCGGAAACAAATACGGCAAACACCGAATTTGCGCATATAGCCATGGGGACGGCCGCAAATCTTACAACGATTGTACGCCCGCACCTGATACTTTTGGGGCCGCTGCTGTTTGTTGATCAGGGATGTTTTGGCCACAAATTTCCCTCCTTATTTAACGCTCGGCGAAAGGCATACCCAGCAATTTGAGCAGCGCCTTCGCCTCCTCGTCGGTTTTGGCCGTGGTCACAAACACGATGTCCATGCCCCGCAGCTTGTCAATCTTGTCGTAATCAATTTCCGGGAACACCAGCTGCTCTTTGAGTCCCAAACTATAATTACCCCGGCCGTCAAAGGATTTATCGGAAACCCCCCGAAAGTCCCGGACGCGAGGCAACGCGATATTGAGCAGCTTGTCGGTGAAATCGTACATCCGCTCCGCTCGCAGGGTCACTTTCACGCCGACGGACATGCCGGTACGGATCTTAAAAGCGGCCACCGATTTTTTGGCCTTGGTAATCACCGGCTTCTGCCCGGTGATTTTTTTCAAGTCCGCCACGGCCCCGTCCATCGCCTTGGGGTTTTGTACCGCCTCCCCCATGCCGATATTGATCACCACTTTTTCCAGCCGGGGGATCTCCATGACGTTTTTATATTGAAATTTCTGCTGGAGGGCGGAAAGCACTTCTTTTTGGTATTTTTCTTTTAACCGATTCATTCGCGATCACCTCCCGGTATATCTTATTTGTCAAAGGCTTCGCCGCATTTTTTGCAAATCCGGACTTTGGTCCCGTCACTTCTGATTTCCTTGCCATAACGCGCAGGCGCCTTGCATTTGCCGCAATATAACAACACATTGGAGCTGGCGATAGTGCCTTCCTTTTCCAGGATGCCGCCCTGGGGGTTGC
>JAISDE010000181.1 GCA_031265035.1 Peptococcaceae bacterium
ATCTTTTGATTTCTCGCCGCCCATACCCGGCGGGCCGCCCCGAAAGCCGGGCATAGGGCCGCGCCGGGTTTGTCCTGTCTCGCCGCCCGCCCCGCCTGGGCGCCGGCTGTCCAGCGACCTGTCGTCACTCATGCCAGCGCCTCCTTGCTCAACTGTGATAAGGCGATTTCCTGATAAACCGCGCAGGTCAGCATCAATTGGGCATGGCTGCCCTGGCCGGCGATTCGCCCCCGATCCAGCGCGATGATCCGGTCGGCCCGCATAGCGGTGCTGATCCGCTGCGTAACAATGAGTACCGCGCTTTGCCCTGTCTCCTTCTTCAGCGCCGTTCGCAAAGCCGCGTCGGTCTGAAAATCCAGCGCCGAAAAGCTGTCGTCAAAAATATAAAACCGGGGCCGCCGGATCAGGGCGCGGCCGATAGAGACCCGCTGTCGCTGGCCGCCGGACAGATTGGAGCCTCCCTGAGCTATGGGGGAAGCCAAGCCTTCCGGCTTGGCCCGGATAAATTCCTCCGCCTGAGCGATCGCCGCCGCCCGCCAGATTTCCTCATCCTCGGCCTCCCGCCAGGCATAAGCCAGATTGCTGCCGGCGGTGCCGGAAAAAAGGACGTTTTTTTGGGGCACATACCCCAATTGGCCCCGCAGGGTTTTCAGCGGCAGCCGACGGATATCCGCGCCGTCGATCAGGATTTGCCCGGCGCTGACATCATAAAACCGAGGGATCAAATTGACTAAGGTGGATTTGCCGCTACCGGTGGAGCCGATAATAGCCGCTGTCTCGCCGGGTCCCACCGCGAAGCTGATCTGGCTCAACGCCTCGGCTTTAGCGTCAGGATAAGTGAAAGAAACCGCCCGGAATTCCAGCCGGCCCCCCGCGGTCGCCGGAGCGAAAGACGCGGCCGCCGCCGTCGTAAGGGCTGAGGCTGGGGCTGAGGGGGCTGCCTCGGCCGCGACAGCCGCCGCTGCCTCGGCCGCCCCGCCCGCCGCCGCCGCCGGGTCGTCGGCGATGGAGCTGGACGTGGCCAAAACCTCAGCGATCCGGCCGGCGGAGACGGAAGCCCGGGGAATCATGATAAACATAAAGGACATCATCAAAAAAGCCATCATAATTTGCATGGCGTATTGCATGTAGGCCATCATATTGCCCACATTCATCTGAGCGGCGGCTACCCGGTTCGCGCCTACCCAAATTACCAGCACGGTCACCAGGTTCATCAGCAGCATCATGGTCGGCATCATAGCCGACATCAGCCGGTTGACGAACAGGTTGACGCCGGTTAAATCCCGGTTGGCCTGATCAAAACGCGCCAGCTCAAAATTTTGGGTATTGAAGGCCCGGATCACCTGCAGCCCGTTCAGGTTTTCCCGCATCACCAGGTTCAGCCTGTCGATCAAGGTTTGGGCCAGCTTGAATTTGGGCATAGCCAAGCCCAGCAGCGCGCTGATCACGCAGGCCAGTATGCCGATCGCCAAGGCGATGATCCAGGACATGCCCCGATCTGTGCCGATCGCCCGCCAAAGGCCGCCCACCGCCATGATGGGAGCGTAAAAAATGATCCGAATCATCATGACCATCATCATCTGGATCTGGGTAATATCGTTGGTGGTGCGGGTGATCAGTGAGCTGGACGTAAACCGGTCAAACTCGGCGTTGGCGAAACCCATGACCTTTTGAAATATCTCCCGCCGCAGCCGCTGGCCCAAAGAGGCGGCCGTCCTGGCGCCAATCCAGCCCACGCTGATACTGCAGCACGCGCCCAGCAAGGAAATGCCCAGCATCAGCAGGCCGGCGCCGGCGATATAGTCGGTATCGCCCTGAACAATACCTCTGTTGACGATACCTGACATGGCGTTGGGCAACGCCAAATCGCACATGGCCTGCCCGAGCAGCAGCGCCACGGCCGCGATCAAAGCGGGGATGTAGCCCCGCAGATATTTATACAAGCTCAACATAAATTCCTTTCAGGTCGCCGGTCTGCCGGGCTAAGCTGATTCCTCCGCGCCTGCCATCTTTCTCAGGTCGCCGGAAATAGCCAGCTTGGCGCCTGTGGCCGCCTGAATCTGCTCCAGGGTATAGGCCGGGTTGTATTCTGTCAGTACCAGCCCGGCGTCCGTGACCTGAATCGCGCCCATCTCGGTAATGATCAGATGCACGCATTTTACCGCCGTCAGCGGCAAACTACACTTCTCCAGTATTTTGTGGCTGCCCTTGGCGGTGTGCTCCATAGCCACGATCACTTTTTTGGCGCCGACCACCAAATCCATGGCCCCGCCCATGCCGGGCACCTTTTTGCCGGGAATAATCCAGTTGGCGAGATTGCCCTCCGCGTCTACCTCCAGGGCGCCAAGCACCGTGCAATCCACATGCCCGCCCCGGATAAAGGCGAAGCTGACACAAGAATCCACATAGGCGCCGCCGGGACCGACGGCGGCCGGCAATCCCCCGGCGTTGGTGATATATAAAGGCTCCGCCTGATCCGGCCCCGGTGTGGGGCCGGTGCCGATGATCCCGTTTTCTGATTGCAGGATAACGTTCACGCCCGCCGGCAAATAGGATGTGACCAAAGTCGGGAGGCCGATACCCAGATTGACCACGTCGCCATCCTTTAATTCCCTGGCCACCCGCGCCGCGATAAAGCCCTTGATATCCATAGCTATACCTCCCTTCCCGTCATGATATAATCCACCAAAACCCCTGGGGTTATTATATTCTCAGGCTCGATTTCCCCCGCCCCCACCAGGTTTTCCGCCTCGACAATCACGGTATCCGCCGCCATGGCCATCCAGGGGCTAAAATTACGGGTAGTGCCTTTATACCAGACATTGCCGAATGGATCCACCTTGTAGCCGTACACCACCGCGTAATCCGCCCGCAGAGGCCGCTCCAGCAGATAATGCCGGCCGTCAATTTCCACCACGCTATGCACATGGGAGGCTTCCCGCACGATAGTGCCGTAACCGGTGGGCGTCAATACGCCGCCCAGTCCCGCGCCGCCGGCTCGGATCATCTCCGCGAAGCTGCCCTGGGGGATCAGCGACACATCCAGCGTCCCTTCGTTCATCTGCCGCGCCACCTCGGGATTTGTTCCCACATGGGTGCAGATCAGCTTTTTCACTTGTTTATTGTGGATCAATTTGGCGACCCCGTAAAACTCGTCGCCGTCCGGTCCGTTAGGCAGCGCCCCGTCATTGCAAATTACCGTCAGGTCTTTTGTCCCCAGTTCCGCCAGCTCGACGATAAACCGATGGGGATTGCCGCAGCCCAGAAAGCCGCCAAACATGATGACCGCCCCTGCCGGGATCAGGGCGGCCGCGGCTTTGCCGCCGATAGGTTTTGGCATGTGGATCCTCCCTTTCAAAAAAAAGCTTTTTCCGCGAACAACTTGAACAGCCCCTGATACAAGTGAAAAAGATTACACGCGAGAACGATTACACGCAAAAAGGATTGATCATCAACCTTAACTTTAACTTTAGCACAAACCGGGCGGCAGGTCAATCGTTTCGCGGGCGCCGGGTCTACAGGAACATCGCCATATAGAGCGGCAGGCTGTCAAAGGCGTCCGTACCCCCGACATTCTTCGCCGACAGCTTGATGCCATGCTTAACCCCGTATCTCGTTAAAACGGCGTCCATTGATTTAGACTTTGTATTGTCCGCGGCTTTGACCTCCACTGCCGTCGCCGTTTTATCCCGGCGGATAAAAAAGTCGATCTCCAATTTGCCGCCATGTTCAAAATAGTATAATTTTTTGTCTGATTTACCGAAAATGTCCGCGATGATATTCTCGTAAATTGCCCCTTTGTATATGCCGAGATTACCGTCGATAACATCGGCTTGCGATCCTTCCTCCAACATCGCCATTAGCAGGCCCGTATCCCGCATATATACTTTGAACGCGTCGCTCCTGGCGTTTCCTTCCAGCGGCAGTTACGGGCAAGAGAGATTGTGGCAGAAGTTGATAATCCCGGCGTCATACAGCCACATAAGGCTGCCGCCGAATTTCCGCGCCGTTCCGCCCCGCTCCACGACGCTGTATTGAAATTTCTTGTATTCCTTGGATAAATGCTTGGGAATAGACAGGAAGCAGGCCCGCGCCTTCGCTTTTTCAGCGCCGTCGGCGTATTTGGCGATGTCGTCCATATAGTCGCTGATGATCGCCTTTTGAATTCTTAAAACATTGGCGAAGTTATGCGCGGTCACAAATTCATGGGCCGCGCGGGGCATACCGCCGACCACGATGTACTCCTTAAAGAGTTCCAGCATTCGCTCATGCATGGCGTTTGGCAAAGGCCGCCTCTTGTCGAAATACTCTTTAATATCGGCGACAGAACCGGGCTTCACGCCATTAGCCCATAAAAATTCCTCAAAGTCAAGGGAGTACATCGCCAAATGCTCGACATATCCCACGGGATACGACGGCACTTCTTTGTAATTGATACCGAGCAAAGAGCCGGACGCTATGACATCGAACCGACCGTCCTGCGTCAGGAATTTTAAGGCGGTACGGGCGCGGGGGCAGCTTTGTATCTCGTCAAAAAACAACAAGGTCTCGCCGGGAACAAGCTCCGCCCCGGGAACGCGCAAGGAGATTTGCTTAATGAGGGTATCCGTATCCAAATCCCCGTCAAAGACGGTTCTATAGGGGTGTAGATACTTTTAGCTGGTATAATGGGAATATATGGATTACATGGATTATCGCCGGAACAGCGTGTTACTTAGGTATTTGCCCGCGACTATCGTAATGCCGCAAAATTGGAACG
>JAISDE010000185.1 GCA_031265035.1 Peptococcaceae bacterium
GTTATCGGCATGAGGGGCGTATTGGGCGGTGTAATCCCGATTTTCCTCAAAGCCCCAACCGGCCAGCAGCATCTTGCGCATTTGCCAAGCGGAAGGCGCGTAGGCGATCTTTTGCCCCTTAAAGTCGTCAAAGTACTGTATATTAGATCCTTTCAAGGTCAAAAAGTGCAAATATTGCGTATGCCCGCCCATAACCACCCGGAGACTGGGGGTTTGCTTTCCCTCGTACCCATAAATCCCTTCATAAGCGTCCGCGATGTCCGGCGAGGCGCATAGCGCCAGCTCAATCGCCTCTTGCCCTAAAAGACCGATATTTTCTGAGGTCCCGCCAGTCGCCTCAGCGGAAAGCACATATTTTTCGCTATACTTGTTGAAGACTTCCGCCAAGGCGGCGCCGATGAAATAGAAAGTGCCTGTGCTGGCGCCTGTGCCGATAGACACGGGTATTCTGGCGTCGGCGGAATTAGATACGGTACCGCCGGCGCCCGCCGGCGCGCCAGGCGCGTTACCGGCAGAGGCGCCGCCTGAGGAAGCGCCGTTCCCGCCGCAGCCGGCCGAGATCACCAGCAACGCTGTCAAAGCTATGGTTATGGCTAAATGCTTCCTCATGCCCAGCCTCCTAACCGCGTTATCGCGTACATTGCCAAATTTCCTCCACCGATTTTACCTTCTCGATATTTTCCACTTGCTTTATCAATCGCTCCGTCTTCGCCGCGCCGATAACCGGTTCCATCAGCAATTGCCACTTTTTGCGAATCTCCGCCGTTTCCATAGGATTTTCCGGCGCGCCAGGCGGATAGCTGCTCAGGTAGTTATAAATTTTGCCGTCATCGGTCTCAATAATAGCGCGGTACGGCCATTTCGCCGGATACATAGCGCTTAACTCCGGATCCTCCTCTACCGTGATTTTGTCGGCCCAATACTGGTATTCCGGGTGCTGGATAGCTTTTTCCGTAAAATGCCCGATCCCCAGGCCGCCATGGATGAGATAAGCGCCGATATTATAATGCAGGCTAAACTGCGCGTTCAAAACGGAGCCTAATTCTTTGCGATCGCCTTCTTCCTTCGCCAAGGCGTAGGTCTGGATCCGGATTTTTTTGATTGCCTCTTTAGCCAGATTATTTTGAGACAGGCATTTGATCACGGCGTCCACCCCGCCATGCATATAACGGCAAGAGGGGAATGGCTTGATGCTCACTTCCATATAGCGGGGCCGCTTCCCCCGGTTATCAAAAATCTTCGCCTCGTTATAGCCGCCGGCCATATTTTTAAACAACCCAAAGTTACCGCTGATGCTTTCTCCCGGCCCCGCGAAGCCTTGCCGCGCCAGAAAAGCGGACTCAATACCGTGACCGGCCGCTTTCGCCGCGTGTAAAGCGCTGTTTACCATATCGCCGTCCAATTGGTATTGCCGATAACCGCAAGCCATATCGGCGGCCAATCTTAGCGCCAGGGTAGTCCGCTCCAGATTCAGGCCCAGCAAACGGGCGGCGGCGGCGGCCACGCCAATACCGTTGCATGTGCCAGTGGGATGGAATCCCGCTGTATAATGCGCGGGGTTGATCGCGTAAGCGCAGTCACAGGCGATCTCATAACCGGCGGCGATCGCCGTCAAAATCTCTTGTATGGGGGACTTGAGATACTCGCCCAACGCGAGGCTGGACATAATGATGGGGGCGCCAGGATGCAGGACACCCGCCTCATAAGTGTCGTCAAAGGTATAAGCCCGGGCCAGAAAAGTATTGATCGTAGCGGCCGCGTAAACTGATTGCTTTTGGGCCGAAAGCAAAACGGTGGCCTGAGGCGGCGCTTCCGCCTCGGTATAAGCCGCCATAATCTCTTTGGCGCCGGGTCCCTCAAAACCGGCTATGCCACAGGCGATAGCGTCTTGGATCAGCTGCTTCAGAAAATAATTACCCCCGTCCGCTTGCTGTTGGCTTATATCCATCCGCGATGCTAATGCCGCCAATTCTTTAGAGATCACGTCAAATTCTCCTTCCATGATTTTTCGGTGTCGCTGGCATTTTCTGTCATCTGACCGCGGCAGCGTACCCATAGTCAAGTGTCAACCTGTCATCGCCATCAAAAGGAATCTCAAAGGGCTCGCTCAAAATCTCTAAATTATGCTGTTTGGCTTCCGCTGTCAGAGGCTCAGAAATAAAGTAGCTGTACATATTTTTGGTGTGCTCGATCAACGCCATGCGAACCTGATTTTGATTTGGTACTTTGCTGGATTTTACCGCCGCCCGCAAAACCATTTTATCTGTACTTAAAATCATAGGAATACGTACGAGTTCCATAGCGGTCGAGGTCAACGCGTTGGGATAAGTCTGCTCAAAAATCATCTTGTCAAACAAACGTTTGGTGATTATGTCCCCAAAACCTGCCCCCACCGCGTTCCCATGGCTTTCCGCCGTCAGATCAAGAGCGGCGATCCGCGTGATATGAACGTCAACGTCCGTTATATGGGGATTATAAAAGCGCCCGATAACATTGCAGTCCATTCCGGTGCCACTGATATTTTTCCCTATGCTTTGAACGGATAATACGTCTAAATTTCGGCAAAACAGGCGGGGGAGATATTGTTTGGCCCGGGACAAAAGCTCAGGTTCCCTCTCTAAGATCTCGTCACAGTCCAGCGCCTGAAGAATCCCGATTTTACCGTAACTGTTTTCCACCACGCCTACGCCAAACACAATATTTTTTAACTGAACCATCGCTTTCCCGACCGCCTCAACAGTTTCCGCCATAAAATCTATGCCCGACTGATGATAAAACTGCGCGCCCTTTTGTTTACCCAAACCGATAGCCATCATTTTCATCAGGCCGCTTTCATACTTGCCCCGAAAAGACGTGTGCGCCTTGACGCGATTGATCAATACGATCCCGTCCGCGGCGTTGGCGTGACGATCCAGATAGATCGGCCGGTTATTCAATATGTCGCCAATCCTGTCAACAGCCATGGAGGAAATGATCGGGGCGCCTACAGATGCCTCGGTAACGCCGATGCCCGCCAGCAATGCCCGCTGCCCCGCGGCTGTAGCGCCGCCGTGGCTCCCCATAGCGGGAACAATAAAAGGCTCGGCGCCTGTCTCTTTAATCGCCCGAACCGTTCCCCGGGTGACCTCGACAATATTGGCAAAGGCGCGGCTTCCCGCCGTAACAGCGATTTTTTGCCCAGGCCTTAAATTCTTATATCCTCTGGTTCCCCTAATCCGCTCCAACGTATTTTCCTCGACGTTATCAAGAGCGTCCTCAGGAAAATATCGTCTTACTTTCACAATTTTGGGGAGCGACACCGATTCCAGCGTCTTTTGAATAAACCCCACCCGAACTCCTCCCATACCAAAATGGCGATCAGAGCCAACCCATTTCCTCATAGTACCGTCTGGCGCCGGGATGCAGCATTTCCAGATCGTAGCCTTTCACCACAGCCTCCGGCGTATACTCGTAACCGCTGGGGTGAATAGCGCCGAACTCATCCGTGTGGGAAGTAATGATTTTTACCAATTCATAAACAAAATCCTCCGGCGCGTCGGCCTGGGTCGAGATCGTCGTAGGAAAAATCAGGCAAGGCGAATCCTCGCTAACCCCCGGATAAGTTCCGCCGGGAATCGCGCCGTACTCATAGTAAGGAAACATCTCATGGATCCGCTCAAATTCATCCGGCAATAACGGGATAAACTGCACCCCGTTGGTCGTGGCCAGATCGGAGACAGTGCTGTTGGGAATGCCGGCGTCAAAACCCCAAGCCACGATCAGCCCGTCCTTTAATGACTCGGCGTTGTCGGCGTGGGGCGCGTACTGGGCGGTGTAATCCCTGTTTTCCTCAAATCCCCAACCGGCCAGCAAGGCCTTCCGCATCTGCCAGGCGGAAGGGGCGTAAGCGATTTTTTTACCCTGGAAATCCGAAAAAGTCTTGACATCCGAACCCCGCAAAGCCATAAAGTGCATATAATGCGTATGCCCGCCCATGGCCATACGAAGATTTGGTGTCTTTTTCCCCTCGTAACCGTAGATACCGTTATACGCATCGGCGACATCAGGCGACGCGCATATACCCAACTCAATCGCCCCTTGTCCTAAAAGACCGATATTCTCAGATGTACCGCCGGTCGCCTCAGCGGAAAGCACATATTTTTCACTATATTTATTGAATACTTCCGCCAAGGCGGCGCCAACGAAATAAGAAGTGCCGGTGCTGGCGCCCGTGCCAATAGATAATGGAATACGGGAATCAGCCGCCCCCGCCGGGGCCGGGGGATTTGACGCCGCCGACGCCCCCGCCGCGCCACCTGCCGAGGCGCCGGCCGAATCGGCGCCGGACGCGGCTGCGTCAGCGCCCTGACTGGCGGCGCCGCCGCAACCAGCCAAGGCACCTAATAACATCATCAAAACCATGGTCATAGCTAAATGCTTTTTCATTCGCAGTCTCCTCTCTGTGTCTCAACCGACCTGATGGCTTGAAAATGATTCTCGCTCGTTGTTACTTTCCCTGAATTTGACCAAATAAACCGACATTAAAACAATTTAAAATACGGGCAAAGGCGTCACTCCTTTCCTGCGGACACAACCTGAAGGGGTATCAACTAATACCGGCGTCGTCCCGCGCTCGCGCAAGCCAATTATAACAATGGCTCAAGGCAGCCGAAAAGAACAAAGAATTTATAGTGGATATAAATCTTTTTTTGAGAGAGATATGGAATTCATCGCTAAGGAGGTTAGCAGCGTATCGGAATGCCAGGCCCCAGGGATTTAGTGGGCGGCCGGCGGCTGGGGCGCTAGGAAATCAAATGTTCACAATTTGTTTACAATTAGACGGGCTTTAAAGCGGGCTGAGCGGGAAAAAAAATCTTGCCAGCCCCGTTTCTTGTTGCTATAATACGTGGGTATGGCTTACATGCGATGAGGCGGAAGGTTGCCGAGGGTCCATGACACGCCGGAGGGCGTTGATCATGAGCGAGGCCAAAAGTGGCTTAAAATCGGGTAATTTTCGCTGAGTATGTCCGAAAAATAATAAGTCGGGCGAAAAGGAGGAAATACTTAAAGTATGGCAAAACAACAAAAAATCAGGATCAGGCTGAAGGCGTTCGATCATAAGATCTTGGACGCGTCGGCGGAGAAAATCGTGGAAACCGCCAAGCGTACCGGCGCCAGCGTGGCGGGGCCGGTGCCCCTGCCCACGGAGCGGAATCTGTACACCATCTTGCGTTCCCCCCATGTCAACAAGGATTCCCGGGAGCAATTCGAGATGCGGACACACAAACGCCTGATCGACATCATTGATCCCACGCCCAAAACTGTCGATTCCCTGATGAGCCTTGACCTGCCTGCGGGTGTCGATATTGAAATCAAACTTTAGGAGGTAGGCGCAGTGAAAAAAGGAATCTTGGGCACGAAGATTGGTATGCTGCAAATTTTTGACGAGACCGGGCGGGTGATGCCGGTAACGGTAATCCAAGCCGGCCCCTGTGTCGTGACCCAGAAAAAGACGAAGGAAAACGACGGGTACGAGGCCATTCAGATCGGTTATGTGCCCGCCAAGGAAAAACAGTTAAACAAGCCGCTGAAGGGGCATTTCGCCAGCCATGGGGTCAGCGCCAGCCGCTATCTGAGGGAATTTCGCCTGGAGGATATCTCGGCCTATGAGCTGGGACAGGAGATCAAAGCCGATATTTTCGCCGCCGGCGAGGTGGTGGACATTACCGGCGTCAGCAAGGGCAAGGGTTTTCAGGGTTCCATCAAGCGCCACGGCTTTCACCGCGGCCCCATGCAGCACGGTTCCAAATATCACCGCCGCAACGGCTCCCTGGGAGCCAAAGGCCCGGCCAGGGTCTTTCCGGGCCGCAAAGGGCCAGGCCGGATGGGCGGCGATACCGTGACGGTGCAGGGGCTGAAAGTCGTGCGGGTTGATCGGGAAAAGGACTTAATTTTGATTAAGGGCGCCATCCCCGGCGCCAGAAAAAATATTGTCGCGATTCGAAATTCCATCAAGAAATGATCCGGAAAAAGATCCCGTCAAAAAAGGAGGGAGCGTAAGCGTAAATGAGTACTATAAAAGTAGCCTTATACAATATAGAAGGCGAGCAGATCGGCGAGTTTGAGCTGGACGACACCGTATTCGGCATCACGCCCAACGAGTCCGTGGTTCATGACGCCGTGGTGATGCAATTGGCCAGCCGGCGCCAGGGGACTGTAGGCGTGAAAAACCGGGCTCTGGTCAGCGGCGGCGGCAAAAAGCCGTTCCGGCAAAAAGGCACAGGCCGGGCCAGAGCCGGCAGCAGCCGTTCCCCGTTGTGGCGGCACGGCGGCGTGGTCTTCGGCCCCCAGGCCAGAAGCTATGCCTATACCATCCCCCGCAAAAAGCGTCGGCTGGCGATCAAATCCGTGCTTTCCGACAAAGTGGCCAACGGCGCCTTCATCGTGGTAGACGAGTTGAAAATGGCCGCCCCCAGCACCAAAACCATGGCGCAAATCTTGCAGAAGCTGGGCGCCGACAAAAAGACCCTGGTGATCACCGGCTGCGGCGACGCGGCGCTGTCCGCCAGAAATATCGTCGGTGTCAAGCCGATGGCGGCGGACGGTATCAATGTGTACGACGTGCTTAATCATGATAAAATCGTCATCAGCGCCGAGCAGGCGCGAAAGATTGAGGAGGTGCTGACGGATGCGTAATCCTCATGACGTTTTGCTCAAACCAATCGTGACTGAGAAATCCTCCAACCTGATGGCCGAAAACAAATATACCTTCAAAGTGGACAAGACGGCGAACAAGATCGAGATCAAATACGCCGTGGAGACCGCTTTCAAGGTGAATGTGGTGGATATCCGAACCATGAACCTGCCCGGCAAGCTGAAACGGCAGGGCAAGACCTCCGGCATGACGCCGGAATGGAAAAAGGCGATCGTTACCTTGAAAAAAGGCCAGCGCCTGCCGATCTTTGACGAGTAAAAAGGAGGAAGCACACAATTATGGCGGTAAAAAGTTTCAGGCCCATAACCCCTTCTCGTCGGCAGATGACAGTCGCGACCTTCGAGGAGCTTACCACCGATAAACCGGAACGTTCCCTGCTGACGCCCCTGAAGAAGCGGGCGGGCAGAAACAATCAGGGCCGGCTCACCGTTCGCCACCAGGGCGGCGGCCACAAGAGAATGTATCGGCTCATTGACTTCAAGCGCGATAAAGACGGGGTACCGGCCAAGGTAGCCACCATTGAGTACGATCCCAACCGCACCTGCTATATCGCCCTGCTCCACTACCTGGACGGGGAGAAACGGTATATCCTGGCCCCCATCGGGCTGAAGGTGGGGGATCGGGTAGTATCCGGCCCCGACGCCGATATCAAGGTGGGCAACGCCCTGCCCCTGGCCAATATTCCCGTGGGTACCGTTATCCACAATATTGAGCTGAAACCGCTGAAGGGCGGGCAGTTGGTTCGCGGCGCCGGCACCGCCGCCCAATTGATGGCCAAGGAAAACAAATACGCTTCCCTGCGGCTGCCTTCCGGCGAGGTGCGCAAGGTGCTGATGACTTGCCGGGCTACGATCGGGCAGCTGTCCAATCCGGAAAACGATATTATCAATATCGGCAAGGCCGGTCGCTCTCGCTGGCTGAATAAGCGGCCCGCCAACCGGGGCGTGGTGATGAACCCGGTGGATCATCCCCATGGCGGCGGCGAGGGCCGTTCCCCTGTAGGGCGCAAACGCCCGGTGACACCTTGGGGCAAATCCGCCATCGGCGGCAATACCCGGAAGAAGAAGAACCCCAGCGACAAGTATATTGTGACATCCCGCAAGAAGAAATAAGCACTGAAAGGAGGCAGCGTTATGGGAAGATCCATTAAAAAAGGCCCCTACGTGGAAGAACGATTAATCGGCCGGATCAACGCGTTGAATGATACCAACGAAAAAAGAGTGCTGAAAACCTGGTCCCGCCGTTCTACGATATTTCCCCAGATGGTGGGGCATACCATCGCGGTGCACGACGGTCGGAAGCATGTGCCTGTTTATGTGACGGAAGATATGGTAGGGCATAAATTGGGGGAGTTTGCTCCTACCCGCACTTATCGGGGCCACGCCGGGGACAAGTCCAGCGGCGGCAAATAACCGGGGAGAGGAGAAAGTGAAATGACTACGGAAACACCCACCAAAATGGCGAAGGCCATGGCCAAATATGTACGTATCTCTCCCCGAAAGGCGCGGGCGGTCATTGACCTGATCCGGGGCAAGGCGTTGGGGGAGGCCGAGGCCATCCTGAAATTCACCGCCCACAAAGGCACGGAGTCCATCGGCAAGGTGCTGCATTCGGCGGCCGCCAACGCCGAGCACAATTTTGATATGGATCGCGATGAGTTGTTCGTGCGAGAGGCTTATGTGGACGGCGGCCCCACCCTCAAGCGAATGATGCCCAGAGCCCGCGGCCGGGCCGACGTGATTAAAAAGCGAACCAGCCACATTACCATCGTTGTCGGCGAGAAATAAGGAGGGAATTGTCAGTGGGCCAAAAAGTACATCCCAAGGGAATGCGGGTCGGCATCATTCGGGGCTGGGAAAGCAACTGGTACGCGGATAAGAAAGTCTTTTCCGAGTTGCTCCTGGAAGATATCAAGGTCAGAAACTATGTCAAGGAAAAACTGTTTCAGGCCGGTGTCTCAGGGGTGGAGATTGAGCGGAGCGCCAATCGGATCAAGGTGACCATCAGAACCGCCAAGCCCGGCATCGTCATCGGCCGGGGCGGGACGGAGGTGGAGGTTCTCCGCAAGGAATTGGAGAAGCTGACCGGCAAAAAAATCAACATCAATATAGCGGAGATCAAAAAGCCGGAATTGGACGCCCAACTGGTGGCGGAGGGTATCGCCGCCCAATTGGTCAAGCGGATAGCTTTCCGGCGGGCCATGAAGCAGTCGGTAAACCGGACGATGCGCTTGGGCGCCCAGGGGGTCAAGATCTCCTGCGCCGGCCGGTTGGGCGGGGCGGAGATTGCCCGCTCGGAATGGTACAGCGAGGGAAAAGTGCCGTTGCATACCCTGCGGGCGGATATTGATTATGGATTTGCCGAGGCCAATACCACTTACGGGAAAATTGGCGTGAAGGTATGGATTTATAAAGGGGAGATCCTGCCGGAGGCAAAAAACCGGAAGGAGGAAGCGGCCAATGTTACTGCCTAAAAGAGTCAAATGGCGCCGTCCTCATCGGCCCAAAACCATTAAAGGGCACGCGACAAGAGGCAATAAGGTGACTTATGGCGAGTACGGCCTGCAATCCCTGGAAGCGGGCTGGGTGACCAACCGGCAGATCGAGGCCGCCCGTATCGCCATGACCCGTTATATCAAAAGAGGCGGCCAGGTATGGATCAAGATCTTTCCGGACAAGCCCATTACCGCCAAACCCGCCGAGACCAGAATGGGCTCCGGCAAAGGTTCCCCCGAGTATTGGGTGGCGGTGGTCAAGCCGGGTCGGGTGATGTTTGAGATCGCCGGCGTGACCGAGGACTTGGCCCGGGAAGCCTTGCGTCTGGCCTCGCATAAACTGCCTGTCAAAACGAAATTTGTCAGGCAAAACGCGGAGATAGGCGGTGATGAGGATGAAAGCTAAAAATCTGCGGGATATGACCAGCTCTGAGTTGAATGTCAAGGTGACACAGCTGAAAGAAGAATTGTTTAATCTCCGTTTTCAGCTGGCTACCGGACAATTGGAGAATACCATGAGGCTGCGGGAAGTGCGGAAAGATATCGCTCGCGCCAAGACCGTGCTGCGGGAAATGGAATTGCAGAGCCAGTTACCGGTCCCAAAATAAGGAGGAATTTTCCTTGAAGAAAAGCAATCGCAAAACCTTGACCGGTGTCGTCGTCAGCGACAAGATGGATAAGACCGTAGTCGTCGCCGTCACGACCGCCACCAAACACGGCATGTACAGCAAAACCATCAAGGTGACCAATAGATATAAGGCCCACGATGAGAAAAACCAGTGCGGCGTGGGCGATAAGGTTTCCATTGAGGAATGCCGGCCCCTGAGCAAGGAAAAGCGCTGGAATGTAGCCGCTATCCTAGAAAAGGCTCCCGGCGTCAGCGCTTAAACGCGGCAGTATGGCGGAAAAAGACCACAGCGGGAAAGTTTTGGCGGCGAGATTTTTTCGCCAGGCAAGGCGGCGACGACGGACAGGAAGGAGCGTACCTGGATGTACGTGACTGAGTGGACGGAGGAAGCCAACGCAGTATGGCGGAAAAAGATCCCGCCAAAAAGGAGGCATGAGGAATAATGATTCAGCAAGAAACCAGACTCCGGGTGGCTGACAATACCGGCGCTAAAGAATTGTTGTGTATTCGGGCCATGGGCGGTTCTTTTCGCCGCTATGCCGCCATTGGCGACGTGATCATGGCTGCCGTGAAGGAAGCGGCCCCCGGCGGCGCCGTAAAAAAGGGTGAGGTGGTCAGGGCCGTGGTGGTGCGGACGAAAAGCGCCTCCCGGCGGGCGGACGGCTCTTATATCCGCTTTGACGAGAACGCCGCCGTGATCATTAAGGACGACAAAAGCCCCAGAGGAACCCGTATCTTTGGGCCGGTGGCCAGAGAATTAAGGGAACACGATTTTACCAAAATCCTTTCTTTGGCACCGGAAGTGCTGTAAGGAAACGGACTCTGCCTGAAGATGAAAGGTTCGGAGGTGAATGGGCGAATGAAAGCGAAGGCCCAGGTGAAAACAAAGATCCACGTCAAAAAAGGGGATATGGTGCAGGTCATCAGCGGCACCGAGTCCGGCAAGCGGGGCAAAATTCTGAGCGTGGATACCGGCAAGAGCCGGGTGGTAGTAGAGGGCGCCAATCTGATCAAAAAGCATATGAAGCCCACCAAAAGCAGCCCCCAGGGCGGCATCCTGGAAAAGGAGGGCACCATCGCCAGCTCCAATGTGTTGTTGTATTGCGGCAAGTGCAAGGCGCCTGTACGTTATGGCAAGGAAATCAGAAGTGACGG
>JAISDE010000005.1 GCA_031265035.1 Peptococcaceae bacterium
AGCGCGTCGATCTCGCCGGCCTGATATAGCGCCGCCCCGGACGCCAGGTCGATCTCCCTGAGGGTAATATCCCCGGCCGGGGCCTTCCCCCTGTACGCCTCGTTGGGCGACAGCCGGGCCTCCCGCCCGGCGTGATCCCAGCCGGCCAGGCGATAAGGGCCAGTGCCGTTATATACGCCGCCGTTCCCGATCTCCGCCGCCTTTTGCGTACCCACGCCCAAGGCCCAGATATTCCCCGGGCTGGGCACCACGAAGGTGAAGGTCACCGTCCCCTCCCCCGCGGCCTGTACCCCCGCCAGGCTATTGGCCCGGCCATTGACGTAATCCTCGTAGCCCACCAGCCCCGCCAAGAAGCGCTCATGCCTGGTCTGCCTCCCGGCGCACGCCAAGACGGAGGCCACCGCGTCCTCCGCCAGCAATGGCTGCCCGTCCTGGAAGGCGACGCCCTCCCGCAAGCTAACCGTATAAGTCAGCCCATCCTCGGATATACCTATCTCCCGGGCCAATACCGACACCGGCTGGCCGTCGGGGCCGACGCTCACCAGCGGCTCATAGACACTGTCCGACACGGCCCGATCCCCCGGCGCCGCCACTGCCTCCGGCTTGAAGCCGCCGGTCAGGCCCTCCACCCCGATCACGATACCGTCGATCCTCCCGCCGGTGTCCCTGGCCCGCTGATAATAGACGGAGCCGCCGCCCTCCAGGCCGGAGCCAACGAAGCCGCCGCCCCCGATCCTGAGACAGAGCGCCAGTATCGCCGCCGCCAGGGCCAAGCCCAGCGCCCCCAGCGCTAAAACTTTTTTTACCGCCGTCTTGTCATCCCTCATCGCGCCCTCGCCCTCTCCCTCCAATCCGTCACTGTGCAGATGAGTATACCTTATCGCACAGTGTTCTTGTTTGACCGCAAAGCCTATGGCTATGCGGTTTTTTTTGCGCCACCCACGTCGTTTCCCCTTGTGCGGATAGGTATACAAATCCGCACGGTTTGAGTATATAACTTTGAAAACTTGTGCTAATACGTCTAACTTAATGGTTCTTTATCGCAGTAAAAAAGCAGGATTTTACAGGGCAATTATATAATAAGACCACGAAAAACGCAAACATTTTTTCGCGTATTTTTTCAGGCCAGATTTTTCGCCTCTTTTTACGTTTTTTTTACGCTTTCGCGCGCTTTGGCGCTTTGCCTGGGCCTATGCCTCCAGCGTACCCTCCCGCTCCCCTTCCTCACCTTCCGAGTCGCGCCCGTCTTCCCGCGCCCCGCTTACCATCCCGGTTGATTTGGTGAGTTTGGTGTCGGCGTCACAAGCAAAACGCCGCGTATAACGGCACTGTTTTTTTGCCGTCGATAAAACTGAAATTTCTGCCGGACAGTTTGACGGCGTAATCCGGCTTATACGCGTCGATATATACCGCCAGGCTTTTGGCCTTGGTGTTTTCGGCGGCCTTAACCTCTATCGGTATTACCTTGCCGCCCCGCTGAATCACAAAATCAACTTCCGCCCCCCGGGGACTCGACCAGTAATAGCAGCGATAACCGTTCGCCGCGAGCTGCCCGCAAACATAGTTCTCTGTCATGCCGCCCTTGAAATCATCCAGATCCCTCGCCTTATACAGCACATCCTCCGGCGGGATGTCTTTTTTCGCGCAGAGCAGACCCATATCGGAAACATAAATTTTGAAGGAATCGATATCCCGATAATTTTCCAGCGGCCTCAGCGGGCGCTCCACGCGATGAATTCGCGTCGCGATACCGGACAGCGCCAACCATTCTATGGCGTTCTCAAACTCGGCGGCCCGCCCGCCGGACTTAATCAGCTTGTACTGGAAGCGGGTGTTTTTCCTGGACAGCTGCACCGTAATATTATCATAGACTAACCGCGTCTTTTTTATTTCATTATCCTTGTTGTATTTGCTCATGTCGTTGAGATAACTCTCCAGAATCACCGCCTGCGTATACCGCAGCAGGATAAAGTCCCGGGTCGCGATATATTTCTCCACACACTCCGGCATACCGCCCACGACGAGGTAGAGGCGATAATAAGACAGCGCCGCCTCATGCAGGGCCGCGGGCAGGGGCGTATCCGTCTCAAAACACCCGCGAATCCGTACGACCAGCTCCCCCTCACCCAGGGCCAGCAAAAATTCCTCCATATCCATTGGATACAGCGTCTTGAGGTCAACCTTTCCTACGGGGAAAGAGAAAGTCTCCCGATTGACCGCCACGCCCAGCAAACTGCCCGCCGCGATGATATGGTACTCAGGCGCCAACTCGCTAAAATATTTCAAAGATGTCAGAGCGCGCTCGCAAAGCTGTACCTCGTCAAACACAATCAAGGTTTTTCCCGGGACGATAGTCTGCCCGCCGATGCGGGACAGAAGCGGGATGAGGTAGGCTGGCTCGATACTCTCGGCAAAGGTTTTTTTGAGGTCGGGCTGGATCTCAAAATTAAAGTAGACGACATTGGCATATCGCTCCCGCCCGAACGCGAGAATGGAGTAAGTCTTGCCGGTCTGCCTCGCGCCTTGCAAAATCAGGGGCTTGCGGTATGGGCCGTTCTTCCATTCCAGCAGAAATTTAGTGATTTTTCTCTCCACGGCGTAATCCTCCCGGCTCTCAACTCAGACAGCGCCCGCCCCCAAATCAAACGGGCGCTTTAAAATCAAACCCGTGATTTGAAAGCAAACGTATTAACATAAATCCAGCATATATCTTTTTCGTGTAAAAATCAACACAGAACCGTCAATTATTCACGAAAAATCACATGAATAATTGACGGTTTTCAGCGTCCCTTTATTCGAGCCAGCTTTTCAACTCGTCATAGCCGACCTGGTATGGTCATACTGTTTCGTCGCGCCCCGCCCCCAGCCCTGAATTGTGCCAGTCCGCTTCACGCTTCGCGTCCGCCATAGTCCTACCTCCATAATCCGCCGAGGACTTCCTCGACCGCCTGTCGTACGCGCTCGTCCCGTTCGCCCCGCATGGACACCAGAACCGAAAGCGGGTCTGCCACGCCTTTGTCTTTGGAGAGCAGCGCCGGGGCGTACTTCCATATCTCTACCCGCGCCTGCCACTCCCTGTCGGACAGCGCGTTTTCCCCAATGAGTTTATCCGTCCGGCTGTGATAGGCGTAGGTTGGCGGGTTATCATCGGCAAGCATTGTCATCCGGGACAAGGCGCTGATTCCGGCTAATGGCAGATCTTTGGTTTTTTCACCGCCATTTACATAGAGAGTCTCTCTCACAGGGTCAAGCAGATAGGGTTCTGCCGCCTCGAACATAGCCCTGTGGTTCGTTTTGCCATGGATGACCACGGAAACGCCGTCCTTATCCACATCGAACAGGTTGATCTTCTGAAGTTGGCGCACGGCGCGGGTTATCTGCATAGCGGACAAGCCGAGCTTCTCCGTCAGCTTGCCGGGGTACATCTTGCCGCCGTCTTGGTACAGGTACGCGAACAGCAGCATCTGCGAGGATGGCATCAGCTTCTCCCGGGGATCCGGATCGGCGTACAGCTTATCCCGCAAGACCACGCCCATGAAGGGAAGGTATATCTGCTCTCTCGCGACAAAAGGGATTCTTGCCGCGATCAGGGCTTTGCGTCTTTCCGCGGAAAGACCGTCCGTTTTCAACACCACAGGCAATGGTTCGGCTTCGCGTACCCGCTCGAAGTTCCTGGCGACCGCCCGCGCTGTCGGAATCCCGTTCCTCGGCTCGGCAAACAGGCAGACTGTGCCATCCAAAGTCACCTTGCGGAAATCATAGGTTTCCTCTAAGATATATGGCAAACTCCCAGCGTCCGCCCAAGGCACGGAAGTGACCTCTACGCCCAGGGCATCGGTCAGGCTCAGCACTCTAATCACCTCCGCCAGCAAATTTATCTTATTATAACTACATGGAGTTAAAACATCAATAGTGAAGTTAAAATATATTATCTGAACCGCGTCCGCTCCGCCATTAATTTTCATTGCAATTAATTTTCATTCAAGGAAATAATGATTGTCAGTTGTTAAATAATGGTGTATTATTATAAAAATGGCATCTGTGCGATAAGGCGGGGAGAGCGTTGGAGTGGAGCGAAAAAATTTATTGGGCGGCTTTTCAGCAGGCGTTGGGCCAGGAGGCGGCCGAGGCGGCGGGATTGGCGGCGGCGTATTATGGCTCTGTGGCGGAATGCTGGCGGGCCAGGGATCAGGCGCCGGTGGCGGGCCTGACGACGGGGCAGCGGGAAAAATTGCTGCTGGGCCGGCAAACCATCGATCCCCAGCGCCTGGGCGAGGAATGCCAGCGGCGGGGCATTGGGCTGGTCACTTGCGGGGAAAAAGAATATGGCCAGGAATTAGCGCATTTCGCCGGCTATCCCTGTGTCCTTTATTATTATGGCGATCTCGGCTTGCTGAACCGGCTGTCCGCCGCTATTGTGGGCAGTCGGCGGGCCAGCGGCTACGGCTTGCTGACCGCGAGGCATTTTGCCGGCGCCCTGGCAGCGGCGGGGTTTTGTATCGTCAGCGGCTTGGCCAAAGGGATCGACGCCGCCGCTCACTGGGGCGCCCTGGCGGCGGGGGGCGGCAGCGTGGCGGTATTGGGCTGCGGCGTCGATGTGGTGTATCCGCCGGAAAACCGAGCGCTTTATCATAAAATGCGGGAACGGGGCTTGATCATCAGCGAGTATGGCCCCGGCGAGCGGCCGCTGCGCTGGCGCTTTCCTCAGCGCAACCGGCTGATCAGCGGCCTCAGCGCCTTGGTGCTGCTGGTGGAGGCTCAGGCCAGCAGCGGCGCGCTGATCACCTGCGATCACGCCCTGACCCAGGGCCGGGAGGTGTGGGCGATCCCCGGCCCGGTGACCAATCCCGGCAGCATCGGCCCCCTGCGGCTGATCCAGGAGGGCGCCAGGCTGGCCATTACGCCGGGGGATATTTTGGCGGCCTATCTGCCGCCGGAACAGCGCCGGCCCGGCGTCGAGCCGGAGGCCGGCGTCGGCTCCGGCCCTGGCTCCGGCTCCGGCCCTGGCGCCGGGGCTGGCGTCGGCCCCGGCCCCGGCCTCGGCGCTGGCCCGGGCGCTGGCTCCGGCTCCGGCCCCGGCGCTGGCCCCGGCCCTGGCGCCGGCGTCGGCTCGGGCGCTGGCCCCGGCTCCGGCCCCGGCACCGCGGCCGGCACCCGGCGGGCGCCGGGCCAAGCGCGGCCCGGCGCCGCCGCCGCCGAG
>JAISDE010000040.1 GCA_031265035.1 Peptococcaceae bacterium
CACGCGAACGAAAGTCAGGTTGATAAAAACAGGCATGAAAACCAATATATTACCCGCCAGCAAGAGCCAGCGATACACAGTGTTTTTGCCGCCCCGCCGATTGATATCATCCGTCACCGACCCCAGAGTATAGATGCTGGCGATGGGGATCCAGGCCAGCCAAGGGTTGGGCAGGCCCCGGCGCTCCGCCATAGTGTATAGGGACAGAGCTTGAAAAATATAGAGCACGATGGCCAGTATAATTGAAATGATCAAAACACCGACGGCAGCCAGCAAGATATCCCTCAGCCCGCTTAAAAAACCGGAGCCAAAACCGGAGCCAAAACTGGAGCCATAATATAACAAATCCGCCATTTTTACTACCTCCACATTGTTTTTTTTGCTACTTCTCTTCCTCGCCCTTTTTCACCATATCCCAGTTGAATTCCTCACCGCAGCAGGGGAAAAACATCAGACTGGTCTCTCCCACCGTCAGCACATCCCTGTGCCGCAACACAGTCGTGGCCAGAACCACCTCGTCATTTAAGTAAAAAAGCTCCTTGGACTCGCCGGGCTGCGCCAAAAACAGATGCTGCTTCGGCTCATAGACGACGACGGCGTGCTTTTCCCTGGACACCGTGTTGTCGCCGCTGATGGACACATCCATATCACTGCCCCGGCCGATAAAATTCCGGCCTGATTTCAGGCGGAAATCCTCGCCAAAATGATTGCCGCCCACACAAACCAGCCAGCCCACCACCGGCTCGGTGCCGATGGCCTTGTTGTAATAGCTGATCGTCACGCTGTCGCCGCCGCCAAGGGCGGCGCCGCCTTTGGCCGCCTTGTTCACCGCCTCCCTGAGAGAGCCGGCGTCCGGATCGCTCAGCTTCGATGTGACCGCGTCGCCCAACCCGGCCTGATCCAAAGCGACGGTCGCGTTGACGTCCCGGTTCAATGACACGGTCACCGCGTCATTGACCGCCGGCGAGCCGCAATGGGGGCATTGCCTGAAACTGTCCGAGTCGTAAAAATGACCGTTGGGGCACCTTTGTAAATTCATTTCTTGTATCCTTCCTTTCATCATTAAATTATGGTGATTTATAGGGTTAACCCACCCGGCAGGGCGGGACTCCTTGCTTTTGATCGCCTACGCCAAATATTGCAGCAGCGCCACCGTCGTATTATCCTTGGGCCCGCCGCCTCGCTCAAAAGCGATCCGGGGCAGAGCCTGGGCTGCCTCCCTCATCCGGCCGAAATACTCTGTCAGCGTCTGGCGGATTTCCCCATCCCCCAAAGACTTGTACAGACCGTCGCTGCACAAAAGCACTATATCGCCGTTGCGCAGGGAGAAAGGCTCTTTATTGATATCCATCAGTGTCACATCCCCGCTGCCCAGATAGCTGATCAACGCCTCCCTTTGCGGATGGCTCCTGGCCTCTTCCTCCGTCGTTCGCCCATTGGCTATATCCTTTTGGAGCAAAAGCCAATAATTGTGATCCCGGGTCACCTGCACGATTTCCTCCCCCCGGGCGAGATAGACCCGGCTGTCGCCCACAGAGGCCCAGTAAAGCTGATCGCCCACGATCATAACGGCTACCAATGTGGTGCCGGAACCGCCGCCGCCGCGTTCCCTGAAAATCAGCTCATCCGCCTTGAGGATCTCCCGCCGGAAAAACTCCGGCAGATCCCGAAAATCCGTCAAGGCTGTCATGTCCTCGGAGAAGGTATCCACCGCCAGACGGCTGGCCTTTTCCCCGTCCGCCATACCCCCCATGCCGTCGCACAGGATCCCGAAGGCTTTGCCGGGGCCGCTCCGCCTGAAACACACCGTATCGGACACAAACACCGCGTCCTGCTGATATTCCCTGGTACCAATATGAGTACCCAACGCGGTGATGATCTCAATATAGCCGTCCCGCTCCTCCACCCTGAGGGTGGAGCGATCTTCCCCAGCCAGCCCGGACACTTCCATCATCATTCCAGCCCAACCTTAATCATCAGATTTTTGCCCTGCAAATAAAACTGGCCCCCGGGACGCACCGCCTGGGGCACACCCTTCTCGTAGCGCCGGCCCGCGGGATCAAAAGTTCCGTTGGATGAGCAATCAGTCACAAAAAAGCACCGCTCCCGCTCGTCATAACGGATGCTGCAATGCTTGCGGCTGATATTAGTGTCGCCCAGCACTATATTGCTGAATTCCGCCGAGCGGCCGATGACGATCTCCATATTTTTAGGCACCGCCCATTTGTTGCCCTGAAAACCACCGCTGACAACCAAAAGATAAGGATTGTCCCGGACGGCGGCGGCCAAACCAGCCGGCAGCCCGGCGGCGGCTAGACCGGCGGCCTGGCCGGCGGAGCTAGGCTGGCCGCTCGGGCGGCCGGCGGCCAGGCCGGCTTCTTGCCCCGGCGCTCGCCTGGACCTGGCGCCGCCTTGCCCGCTCTGCCCCGTCGCCTGCCCGCCTCGCTCCGGCGGCTTCCCGCCCAGCTCCGGCCCGCTTTGCTTCGGCCGGGGCTGGGCGGATCTGCCCGGCCTGGGCGCCTGTCCCGAGCCCGGCAACTGCCCGTCTCGCTTCGGCGACGGCCCCGGCATTATCCCGCCCGGCCCCGGTACCGAGCCGCCTTGCCCTGGCGCCGACGGCAGCCCCTTTTGTATTTCCCGCAAAAACTCATCCACTGTCTGATACCGCTCTTTATAGTTCAGCCGCAGGGCCTTGTCCACCGCCTCGGCCACCCGGTGATCCAGGCCTGGTATCATGGCCGTCAGCTTCTCCACCGCCTTGCCCGACAGCCTGTCCGGCGCCTCCGGCACCTTCACCCCGGTGAGGACGTAATAAAACGTGGCGGCCAAAGCGTAAATATCCGTCCAGGGTCCTTGATTTCCCCGGCTGGAATACTGCTCCGGCGGCGCGAAACCGGGCTTGAGCACCACCGAGAGGCTTTTGCTCATCTCACCCACAAAATACCGGGTAGCGCCAAAGTCGATCAGTTTTACCTGCCCTTCCCTGGTGATAAAAATATTCTCCGGGCTGACATCCCGGTGCAGCAGATTTTTCTGATGCACCTTCGCTAGAGCCTCGCCGGCCTTGAGCAAAATCTCCTTGGCAAAACCGTAGGGGATAAAATTCCCCCCGCTCCTGGCCAGGCCCATGAGACTCACGCCGTCCAGGTATTCCATCGCGAAATAGGCTGTGCCGTTTTCCTCGAAGTAGTCCCGGGCCTGCACGATCAGCGGCTCGCCCTGGAAACCCCGCAGCAGACTTACCTCATTTTGAAAAACCTTAATCCCATGCAGAAAAGGCTCCCGACTGCTTTTGCCGTTGATCGCGACGCCGCCGCCCTCACCGCTCCGGGTCGCCAGCGCGGCGGGGAAATACTCCTTGATGGCGCAGGTGGCGCCGGCGCCCGTGTCCATCGCCAGATAGGTAATCCCAAAACCGCCGATGCCCAGAACCTGCCCAGTAATATATCGCCGGCTCAGGAGGGTGCCCGGCGGCAGCGTCATGGCGCTTTCCAGCGTCTCCATGGCGTTATAGCCGCATTGGGGGCATTGCCCGCCCCGATAATCCATCTGAAAACATTTCGGGCAAAGGGTAAGACAAACGATCGTCATTCTGGCTCTTTCTCCCCGGTTCTAATTATTCCCACACTCCGCCTGCCTCGCTCAGGTTCGGCCGGAAAATGAATTTCTCATGCCCGGCCCTGATCTCGTCCCGATCCGCCAGACGGCGCCGGCCCTGAATCCGGGCGCCGTTCAAGAAGGTACCGTTGGTGCTTTGCAGATCGGTGATATAAAAGCTGTCGCCCTCCGCCTCAATGGCAAAATGCTGCCGGGACATTTTCTCGTCGTTGAAGCTCAGGTTATTGCTGTCGGCCCGACCGACAAAAAAGCTTTGATTGATATCCAGTTCCACATTTCTGGCGTTGCCCTTGATATCCGTGACCACAAGACACACCTGCTTTGATGGCGGCGTCTCGAAACGGTGCTTATACTCCACCATATCCCCAAAGCCAATCTGCCCGTCCACCTTTACCAGGCCCCGGCGATTTTGCAGAACGCTCATGACAATCAAAGTACCTATGATCAAAGCCAAAATCAGGAGCGCCCACCAAAAATCGAAGAAAATCAGACGCAAATATTTCAGGATCACCGGCCGGCCGGCGAAGGAAAAGCCAAGCTTGTCCGGTGGCAGCGGGTGCCGCTCATTGGCGTAATCGGTAAGGCCGGAGAAAACAACACTGTACTCGCCGGTATAAGGCTCGCCGTCAAAGAATAAGTCGCAGTACGCCGCTCCGCCGCCGCCGGCCGCGCCATCCCCGGATGCCGCCGCGTCCCCAGACGCCGCGATCTCGCCGGCCACCGCGCCATCGCCGGACTGATA
>JAISDE010000160.1 GCA_031265035.1 Peptococcaceae bacterium
GTCGGCGCCAGAGCTAGCGCCCGCGTCGGCGCCCGGCTCCGCGCCCGCTCCCGCGCCCGGGGCTGGCGCCAGCCCCGCCTCGCCATCGACGCCGGTATCAGTATAATATACTTTTATGCCCGCCACCACAACGCTCTTTTCCATCAGACCCATAATATGTTTTTCCTCCCGCTCTTGCGCCGAGAGTCATTTCAGCGTATAGTATAAATTATACAGCGTTTCCAGCTTATTTTACAGTCTCTATATCTTTGTGTAGCTTTTATATTTTTCATATCTTTTCATATAGCGTTTATATTTTTCACGACTTTTACGGCACACCGCGGAAAGGGTTGCAGCTATGCGTCACAAAACATTTCCTCACAAGATCTTTCTTCCCGCCCGGTTTTTCCCTATGCCTTTGCTCGCCTCGGTTTTCCTGGCCTTTTTTCTTATCCCCCAGCCCGCCGCCGGGCTGACAGCCGGCCCGACACCACCGCCAAACGCCGGCGCCGCCAACACAACCGGCGCGGCCGATACAGCCAACGCCGCGCTTCCCGTCATTTTCCATATGCTTGAGCAAAAATACGTCCTCGTCCCCGCCGCCATGGCCGCCCTGGGCTTCGCGCCCGCCCCCGACATTTTTGACGGCTATGAGAAAACGCTGACCACCTCGGCGGTCACCCTCATTTTCGCGGTCACCGAAAACCGCTGCCTCAAAAACGACTATATTTTCACCCTGCCGGACGGCGACTGGCGCCGAATCGGCGGGCAATTATACGTAGAAGCCAAAAAACTGGCGGAAATCACCGGCCACAGTTTTTCCCTGACCGGCGACGACCTCACCGCCACCCCGCGAGCCTACGCCACCCATGAGTGGCTTTCCCTCTATCCCCCGCTGATCGCCCACGGCGCCGGCGGCATTGACGCCATCGCCTGCACCAACACCCTGGAGGCGCTGGTCGCCAATTACAACCAGGGGCACCGGGTATTTGAGCTTGACCTTTACCTGACGAGCGATCACAATTTGGTCGCCGCCCACGACCCCATACGGACGACAGCCGAAAAATGGCAGGCGACAAAAATCCGGGAGCGGTATACTCCCATGACCATCGACGATATCCTGGATCAAATGCTGATCAACCGGGATATGTTCTTTGTCACCGATACGAAATCCTATGACTTGCCGGAAGAAAAGCTGCTGGAGCAATTCAGTCTTATCCGGGATAAAGCCCTGGCCAGGGATCCGAGCCTGCTGGAACGTATCATCCCTCAGATTTACAACGAGTCCATGTATGGGCAAATCGCCCGGATTCACGCCTGGCCCAGCGTCATCTACACCCTCTACGCCACCAACTCCCCACCTAAAAGCGTTCTCGCTTTTGTGGCCGGCAAGGAAGATATCAAGGCAGTCACCATGCCGCCGGAGCGGGCAAAGCCAGCCTTTGTCCAACAATTAAACGACAGCGGCAAAGTAGTGTATATTCACACCATCAACACCCTGGAGGAAGTCCGGGCCGCCGCGGCCGCCGGCGTGCGGGGATTTTACACCGATTTCCTGCTGCCGGGCATCTACGTTCCGGGTACCGCCAACCTGCTCCCCCCGTCGGGTGCCGCCGCCACAGCCTCGGCCACCGCCGCCACTATCTCCTCAGTCCAGTAAAATCTCACTGCCGGCGGCCAGAGACAGCGCCTCTGTCGCCGCCGCCTCCAGACACGCCTTAGCCCGATCGCCCGTGCAATGACCGCAGGCGATACGGGCAATTTTTTGCTCCTGAAAATAAGCCGCCGTCCGCTCCAACCGCTCATTGCCGCTTTCCTTCGTGTGAAACCCGCCGATCACGGCGTAAATCGGCCGCCCCAAACGACGCCGGGCCGCCTCGCAAATATTGACGATCCCATTGTGACCGCAGGCGGTAACTACCGCCAAGCCCTGGGGCAGATCAAACACCAGCGCCTGCTCGTCCAAAAACTGATCCGCGTCATAGCTGCCGCCCCGCAGCGCCACAAAATTATGGGCCTCAACCTCAAAAGACGCCTCCCTGGCAAAGTCGGAAAGGATATACACGCCTTCCTCCAGTTGAAACGTGTCCTTCAAAGGAAAAATTGTCATCACATTCGCCGTCCGCAAAAATTCCTCGGCGAAATCATTGCCGATATAGCGCAGATACTCCTGATCCCGGACAAACTTTTTATCAAAAAAATGCGGGTTCAAAACCAGCTTGAACCTGCGCTTGTCGCCCCGGCACAAGGCCCGCAGCCCACCGCTGTGATCGCTGTGCCCATGGCTCAACACCACATAGTCCAGTTGGGCCAGATCCTTGCCCAAAATTGCCCCGTTCTCCAAAAAAGCGTCCGAGGCCCCGGTATCCAAAAGTATAGTTTTATCCCGCCACTCCAGCAATAAAGACAGGCCAGGCTCCTGACGCAAATCTTCCCGCGCGGCGGTATTTTCCGCCAGCGAGATAATTCTCAAACCCATTTAATTCACTCCTTAAAAAGCGCATGGGCGTATTTTACCCCATTTCCGGCGTCTTTGCAACAAATTCCTGACAATAATTCTTAATATGAAATATTCCTAAAACAAACTCTGCTGATCGCTTTGGGGCAAATCGCCCAGCGCGCCGTATTGCCGCAGCGCCTCCGTCAGCTTCTCCCCCAGCCTCCCCCGGCGGCGCAAATCCTCCGCCGAGCGATAGGGCTTCTCCGCCCTGGCCCTCACAATCCCCTGGGCCGCCTCCAGTCCCAGGCCGGGCAGCGCCATAAAGGGGATCCGCAGTCTCCCGTCCTCGATCAAATACCGGCCGGCGGCGGAACGCTCCAGGGAAACCGGCGCGAAAGCAAGCCCCCGCAGCAGCATCTCCCTGGCCAACTCCAGCGACGTATAAGATTCCTCATCCCTGGCGCTGGCCTCCTTATGCTCCCGCCTGACCTGAATCTCCCCCATCGCCTTTTCCACCGCCGGCAGGCCGCCCCCGGCGATCAGCCCGTCCAGCCCGCCCCGGACAGAAAAGGTGGCGGCGTAAAAAGCCAGCGGCTCATAAATCTTGAACCAAGCGATGCGGAAAGCCATCGTCACATAGGCCACGGCGTGAGCCTTGGGAAACAAATACTTGATTTTCTGACAGGAGCCGATATACCAATCCGGCACCCCCGCCTCCTCCATCGCCTGCTCGTCCTCCCTGGCCAGCCCCTTGCCCCGCCGCACCCGCTCCATGATCCGAAACCCGTGCCTGGGCTCCAGGCCCGCCTGGATCAGCGTCAGCATAATATCGTCCCGGCAGCCGATCACCTCTTTCATCGTGCCCAGCTTCTGCCGCAGGATATCCCGGATATTACCCAACCAAACATCGGTGCCGTGAGAAAACCCGCTGATCCGCAGCAAATCGGAAAAAGTGGCGGGCAGCGTATCCATCAGCATCCCCCGGACAAAACCGGTGCCAAACTCCGGCACACCCAGGGTGCCCGTCTCGACCCCCGCCGCCGCCTTATCCAGGCCCAGCGCCTCCGGCCCCTGAAACAAAGACAGCACCGCCGGGTCGTCCAGGCGGATTTCCCAGATGTCCTTGCCGGTCATCTCCGTCAGCAACCGGATCATGGTAGGATCGTCATGGCCCAAAATATCCAGCTTCACCAGGCAATTCTCGATGGCGTGATAATCAAAATGGGTAGTGACAAAATCCGAGCCCGGATCATCCGCCGGCCGCTGCACAGGGGTATAATTGGTAATCTCGTCCCCCGCCGGCAAAACCACGATACCGCCGGGATGCTGCCCGGTGGTGCGCTTCACCCCGGCGCAG
>JAISDE010000236.1 GCA_031265035.1 Peptococcaceae bacterium
CACCATTTTCACAATAAGCTGATTTGCAAGGATTGCGCTAAAAAGCTGATCGAGAATTTTTAAGGCGCCCGCGTTCGGTTTTTCTGGGTTCAGACGTAAGGTCTGAACCCATTTTTTTCGTATTGCCGCCGGGCGGGTCAGGCGGTGGGCCGACTATTGCTTTTTGTCACAACGCACCAGGATTTGATAAGCCTCTTTGGCCGATATGCCGCCTCGCTCGGCCAGCGACCGGCTGGCCTCTTTTTTTCTCAGCCCGCCGGCCAGTAGCTCGGCGGCCAGCGCCCGTATTGCCGCCGGGGCAAGGGCTGGTCTTTCCTGGACGCCACCGCCCACGACTAAGACGATCTCGCCCTTGATCTCCCCGGCCCGCTCCGCCAATTGCCGGGCTACCTCCGTCAGGCTGCCTCGCCTGAATTCCTCAAAGCGTTTGGTCATTTCCCTGGCGACGCAGCATTGCCGCTCGCCCCAATGCTCCCGCAACAAGACCAGCGTAGCCGGCAGCCTTCTGGGACTCTCATAGATAATCACCGTGCCGGCGAAGCCGCCAAAGCGCTCCAGCCAAAGCCGCCGTTCCTTGCTTGCCCGGGGGATGAAGCCGCCAAAAGCGAAGGCGGCGGTATCCAGCCCCGAAGCCACCAAAGCGGTGGTGCCGGCGCTGGCGCCGGGAATCACCGTCAGCGGGATATTCTCGTCGATCAGCGTCCGGATCACCCTGGCGCCGGGATCGGATATGCCCGGCAAGCCGGCGTCGGAAATCAGGGCGACACTTTTGCCTTCTCGCAGCAAAGCCAGCAGCAGTTGGCTTTGCTTTTGCTCATTGTGGGCAAAACAGCTGATCAGCGGCTTTTTTATCCCGTAGGCCCGCAACAGCATCCCTGAGCGCCGGGTATCCTCCGCCGCCACATAATCCGCGGCCCGCAGCGTCCGCAAAGCCCGCAGGGTAATATCCTCCCTGTTGCCTATGGGTGTGGCCACCACATACAACGCGCCGCCCACAATGTCGGCCCCCGCCTCAAACGGCGTCACGCCCGAGTCCTCATCCGGCGCCTCGTCAAGCCCCGCGCCCGGCCTCTCGCCCGGCACATCATCCGGCGCCTCAACCGGCCTCTCGCCCGGCGCCTCGCCCGGCCAGTCCTCCCTGGCCTCGCCCCGGTAACTCATTTTCTCAGAAGGCCCTGGCAAAAAAGACATTCTTCCTCTCTTTCCCGGCCAAAAAGCTGGTGGCAAATATGAAACCCCTCTTGATACAAGCGGGCCAAATTTTCCCGCGCCGGCCGGGCGATATCACCGTCAGGCGCCGGCCGCGGATCGTCTTCGCCCGGTAAACCGGGCTGCCGCCGCGACCCGTCGTCGCCCAGCCAACAAAGCTGCCGCCGCAGCCGACGGTTTTCTTCCTCCAGCGTCTTGGCCTCGCGCCTGACCTGCCCCAGTTCCTCCTGCAACAATCTCAAACTCTTTTCCATAAGACCCAGTCTTTCCGGCAGGCTTATCATCTCGCTTGACCGTCCCTTTCGCCACTCAGGCAGTCAATCAATCAACTTCGGGAGATTCCGCCGCCGTCTCGGCGCCGCCGGCGTTTTTCTTGTCCTTGGCTTTGCCGGGGCGACATTTCTTGCAACCCTCATACCCGAAGCTCTCATATTTCAGGCAGCACATCAGCCGGCCGCAAATGCCGGAAATCTTGCTGGGATTAAGGGACAAATTCTGCTCCTTCGCCATACGGATAGATACCGGCGCGAAATCGCTCAAAAAGGAGGCGCAGCACAATTCCCGCCCGCAAGATCCCAAGCCGCCCAACATTTTCGCCTCGTCCCGAACACCGATCTGCCGCAGCTCGATCCGTGTCTTGAAGATGGCCGCCAGATCCTTTACCAGATCCCGAAAGTCTACCCGTCCCTCGGAGGTAAAATAAAAGGTCACTTTACTGCCGTCAAAAGAGTACTCCACGCCCACCAGCTTCATCGGTAATTGCCGTTGGGCAATCTTCTCCAGACACAGCTTTCTGGCTTGCGCCTCCCTGGCCCCCGCCTCCGCCATTTTGGCCCGATCCTCGTCGGTGGCCAGCCGCAATACCTTGCGCAACGGCCGTACCACGGCGCCGGCGTCCACCTGGCGGTTGCCCAATACCGTCTTGCCGCATTCCAGTCCCCTGGCCGTGTCCACAATGACCTCCGCGCCGGCGGGAATCACCATGCCTATAGGATCAAAATAATATATTTTACCCGAAGACTTAAATCTTACGCCTATCACTTCCGTCAACAGACTTCCTCCTTTTCTTCCGCGCCAATGCCCAGCCGGGCCAACCCCAGAAATAAATTTTCCAAAACCAGCAATCCGCCGACATTGCGTTCCAGCAAATACCCCGCCCGCCAAGTCAATTCCAGCGCCGCCAAGATTTCTTTTTTACCGCCAAGCAAACCGGACGCCGTCCGGTCGTCAGCCTCAAGGTTTTGCCAGCCAGCAAGAAGCGCGTTCCTCAACAGCAATTCCAAAGCGGTGAAAAAAACCGGCAGCTGCTTTTTGCGGCTTTTCGCCACAAAAGCCGCCCGCTCAAATACGGCAAAGTATCCTCCCTTAGCGATCGCCGCCGCCGTATCCCGGGCCAGCTCCAAATCCGCCATCGGCGGCAAGGCTACCGAGCTGCCGCAATCTACCATCTGGCAACGGGAGCGAACAGTAGGCAAAAGGGCCTGGGGCTGATCCGTCAGCAGCAATAATACCGTATCTCCCGGCGGTTCCTCCAGGGTCTTCAGCAAGCTATTCTGGCTTTCTTCCCTCATTCGGTGAGCGTCGATTAAAACCGCGATTTTCACCCTGCCTTGCGCCGGCTTCCCCGCCAAATCCGCCTGCAATCCCCGGATTTGCCTGATCTGGATCAACTCCGCCGCTCCTTGCGGCGCCACCGCGAACCAATCCCTGAAAGTGCCGGCCGCCAGGTGCCGGCAGTTTTCACAAGACCCGCAGGGCCTGTCCGCCCCGTCGGCGGCCAGGCAATTGAGGCCCGCCGCCAGGCGGCGGGCCTCCGCCAAGAGAAAATCTTTGTCGCCGCCCCTCAAAATATATGCGTGGGCGGTCTTCTGGCCAGGCTTGGGCAAAACCGCCATAACCTATTCCTTTCCGCGCCGGGCGCTAGCGCCCGACTTACGCCTATGCTACATGCTACGCCTATATTACGCCTATGCTACGCTTATATTACGCCTATACTTTGTAGCTTTCCGCCACATCCAAAACAAATACCATCGCCCCGCCCATTCGTACCAGCATTTCCGCCGGGGCCACACTCTCCGCCGCCGCCAGCACCGGCGCTATCGGCACCATTTGCTTGCGGGGCCGGCAAATCCGGCGAATCAACTGGATAACGTCGTCCTTTTTTTCCTCGTTGGTACCGATCAGCAAGGTTGTGTTGCCCCGGCGCAAAAAGCCGCCGCTGCTGGCCAGCTTTGTCGCCCGGTGCCCGCTTGCCGCCAGCGCGTCCAGAAGCGCGTGGATATCCATATCATCAATTACACAAATGATCAGCTTCATATCCGTCGCCCTCCCTCAGCGCTTTGGAATGAGCCATAGCGGCTTAGGCCAATTTTACCACAAAGCCATAAAATTTGCCACAAGTACTTTGTTCCGCCAGACGAGGCGGAGGAAGGGCTGGAGGAAGGAGGCATAACGCTCAACTCTCAGCGTCTTCCGCCTCTTTGACCTTGAGCCAAATGCCCCACTCCAGGCGCTTTTTTTCCAATTCACAGCCCAAATCATAAGGCTGGGACAGGTCGCGGTTGAAATTCCAGGCATTGGCGTGGCAGCCGCCGCCGCAATAAAATCTGGCCCAGCAAGCCCGGCACTTCTCTTTCGCCAGCACATGACATCGCTGAAAACGCCGTCCCACCTCGGGCCGGACAATGCCCCGCTCCACATCCCCCACGACGAATTCCGGCTGCCCGACAAATTGATGACAGGGATACAAGGTTCCTTCCGGCGCCACCGCCAGATACTCCCGGCCGGCGCCGCAGCCGCTCAGGCGTTTGGGCAGGCATGGCCCGTGATCCAGATCCAGATTAAAATGAAAAAAGGTAAAGGGCTGTCCGGCCAACCTTCTTTCCCTATGGTATCTGGCCAGCGCCTCATATTGCTGAAACAGGATCGCCAAATCCTCCCGCCGAAAAGCGTAAGGCTCGTCCGGCTCGGCCACTACCGGCTCCGCGGAAATCAGGTCAAAGCCATTTTCCACCATATGCCGGACATCCTGGAAAAAATCCAGATTAAAGCGGGTATAAGTGCCCCGCAAATAATAGTTGTCATAACCCCTGCCCGCCACCGCCGCCTGAAAATGGCGCAGAATCACGTCGTAGCTGCCCTGGCCGTTGATCAGCGGCCGCATCCGGTCATTGACCTCCTTGCGCCCGTCCAGGCTCAGTACCAGGGCCACATCCCGCTGATTGAGGAACTCGCTGATCTCGCCCCGCAACAGCATACCGTTGGTGGTCAAGGTCTGTTTGAGGATTTTACCCCGCCGGCGGCTCTCGCTCTCACCGTAATCGATCAATTCCTTGACTACCGGAAAATTTAGCAGCGGCTCACCGCCAAAATAATCCACCTCCACATGTTTACGGTCGCCGGCGGCGGCAAACAAAAAATCCAGCGCCTGTTTACCGGTTTTCAGCGTCATCAGCTCCCGCCGGCCGCCAAAGGCGCCGGCGCCGGCAAAGCAATACCGGCAGCGCAGGTTGCAATCATGGGCCACATGCAGACACAGAGCCTTTACTACATGGTATTCCGGTAAAACATAGCTTGCCAATTCCGGCGCCGCCGACATCAGCATACCCTCGGCCACCAAATCCGCCAGCTCCGTCCCGATCTCCGCCAAATCCCTGTCCGGCGCCGCTTGGAGCAGGGCAAGAGACGCCTCGGACAGGCCGGCCCAGGCGTCGGCCCCCGTCGCCTCCCGGCCCGCCTCCTGCCCCAGCCCGGCCGCTTTCCCCTGACCGACCCCCTTTGCCCGTCCGGCGCGCCTATCCTCCCTGACGCCGTCTTCCAACCCCGCCAGCCGGCAGCCGGACAGCCGCCAATATTCCACCGCGGCGTAAGCCAGGGGACTCAGGCTGTGTACAGCGCCGCTGTTGATATCCAATAAAATATGGTCTTCGCCCAAAGTGAAGACATGGGTTAAAGCTTCAACGTATCTCATCATTTCCTCACAAAACAATGCCTTGCAGGATTCCTGCAAGGCGCGTTTTTGATCTAGCGGTGCCCGGATTTCCCAAAGAAATCCGCGAAGAATCGCGGCAAGTCCTTAGGACTCCTTACGCCTCTTTACGGCACACCTGATTGCCAACGGTACAGGATGTTTTGCAGGCCGACTGGCAAGAGGTCTGGCACTCACCGCAGCCGCCGGCGCGGATCGTTTTGGTCAAAACCCTTTTATTTATTGTTTTGATATGCTTGGTCATTTCTCCATCTCCCCAATTCTCGCCGTCCCGCCCAAAATCGCCGCGACGGCATTTTACCGGCGTTCGCCCGGCGTTTCTCTGAATTTTTCTAAGCAAATTATAACACAGGAAATCCCGCCAAACAAGAGGTAAGAGAACTGTCGGCCCGCGTCCGCGGCCCGCGTCAGTCTCTCAGTTCTCTCGTCTTCTATCATCAGTCCCGCCGGTCATCCCTCCGACCGTCCTTCCAGTCGTCTCTCCGGTCGTCCCGCCCGCCGTAACGGCCGGCGCCGCCGCGCCTGTCGCCGCCGACCCGATCATATTGACGCTCCCCGGCTTGGTCATAGTTAATTTCCCCGTCTTTACCCACGGGATAAATTACCAGGCGACGATATGGCTCATCGCCCTCGCTGAGGGTCTTTACTTCCGGGTCGTCCTGCAAAGCGGTGTGAATGACCCGCCGCTCCATTGGACTCATAGGCTCCAGCACCATTCTGTGCCTGCCCCGCTTCGCCTTGGCCGCCAGGCGATGGGCCAGCCGCACCAGGGTCTCCTCCCGGCGGCGGCGGTAGCTCTCCGCGTCCAGCACAATTCGTTTGCGGGGTTCCTCCCGTTCCCGACCGGCAATCACACTGGCCAGGTATTGCAACGCGTCCAGGGTATCGCCCCGATGCCCGATCAGCGCGCCCATCCGGGGGCCGTTCAGAGCGTAGCGGATGATAGCGTCGTCCTCATTTTTGGTCATAACGGCCTCGATCCCCATACGGGTCACGGCGCCTTGGATAAAGCCGGCGATTTTGTCCGTCGCCTCCGGCGTTCGCCATTCGCCCACCGCGATTGCCTCGCCCGGCTTGCCTGACGCCGCCGGAATCGCCGCCTGGGCCGGCGCCGCCGTATCAGCATGACGGGCCGCCGGCTCGCCGCCCGGCCGCCCCCCAGCCGCCGCGGCCTCTTTTTCCCCGCCGGCGGTGAGACTTCCGCCTTTCTCGTCGGCGGTTCCCTTCAGCCTGACCTTCACCCGCGCGTCCTTGGCGCCCAAAATCCCAATCCCCAAAAAACCTTTAGCCGGCGCTGACAAAACCTCAATTTCCACTTGGCTCTCATCGCAAGCGAGTTCCCGCAAAGCCAGGCTGATGGCTTCCTCGACGGTTTTCGCCGTTTTTTCCACTGCGCTCATCGTCAACGGCCCCCTTCCCCTTATTTACCTCTTATCCATTTTCATCTAAATAATAGGTATAATAGACGCTCAGTCGTCAAAATCCAGGGGCTTCCCCCGATTGATCGCCTGCTTCTTCTTTTTTGACCCGTCGCCGGCGCCCCTTTTATTTTCCTGCGCCCGCTTTTCCGCCGTCTTTTTTTGCGCCGCCTGCTTCTGAGCCGCCCGCTCGGCCGCCTTTTCCGCCCTGGCCCGCGCTTCCAGAGCTTCTTCTTCCTCCATCGCCTTTTTGATGTCCTGATGGCTGCGGGTCACGCTGGCGTTGATGAGGATTTGCAGCAAAAAGCCGGCGGTATTAAATACCGCCCAATAAATGGAGAGGCCGGGGGTGAAGTTGCGGGATGTCCAGGCCAGAAAGACGGGCATAACATACAGCATCATCATGTTCATGGTCTTCATCTGCTGACTGTTTTGCTGCGGCTGGGCGGCCAAGGACAGCTTGGACTGCAAATAGGAGGAAATACCCACGATCACCGGCAAGATAAAGCTAGTCGGGGTAAGTCCGTTATCGGGCAGGCTCAAGTCGGCGATCCACAAAAAAGACCTGCTGGCGCCAGCCACATAAGGGAAATCCCGCAACGCGTTGAACAGAGCGAACAAAATCGGCATCTGGATCAGAAGCGGCAGGCAACCGGACATGGGGCTGGCGTTGTACCGCTTGTAAAGCGCCATCATCTCCCGGTTGAGGATCTCGGGATTGTTTTTGTACTGCTGCTGCAATTGCTGTACGCGGGGCTGCAAAAGCTGCATCGTCCTGGATGTTTTGCCCTGACGCAGGGAAAGGGGAAACATCAGCAGCCGCAGCGCCAGGGTAAATAAGATAATGGCCAGCCCGTAGCTGGGGATACCCAGCATTCCGGTAAAAGTGTAAAACAAATTAATTACGCGGGTCAGTAACCCGACAAGCCCACTCCACAAAGTCCGCCTGCTGGCCGGTCGCCTGTCCCGGTTGAGGGGAAAAAGCCCCGCCCCAATGCCCGACAGACTACTTGGCGAAACGCCCGGTCAGCAATTCACCTCCTTGCCTCTGCTTTTTTGCCTTTTATAACGCGTTTATCCCGACTAGTACTCTCGACTTTTTCCGGCACGGGATCCCAACCGCCGGTATGCAGGGGATGGCAGCGCAGAATCCGGCGCAAGGCCAACCAGCCGCCTTTTATCGCCCCAAACCGCTCGATCGCCTCCAGGGCGTAACGGGAGCAGGTCGGTGTAAACCGGCAGGACGGTTGGGTCAACGGGGAAATATAGCGTCGGTAACCCCGGATGATCGTCAGTAAAAGCCATTTCATAACGCTGGTTTCTCCGCGGCTCTTTCCGAGGCTCTTTCCGAGGATCCCTCCGCGGATCTAGCGGATCTATCCGTAGGCTTCCCCTTAATTTTCCCCGTAGTTTTTTCCGTTGATTTCGCCCAGCTGTCCAAACGGGCCAGCGCGTTGACCATATCCTTCCTGATTCGGATCAGCTGGGCGTTGGCCAGGGAATGTCGGCCAATAAAAACATAATCCCTGCCTGGCCGTATATCGCCCAGACAGGCTCGGGCCGCCTCCCGCAACAGGCGGCGGCAGCGATTGCGGGTAACGGCGTTGCCGATTTTTTTGGACACGGAGAAGCCAATCCTCAGCCGATCACTGCCGTTCTCACCGCAGTAGGCGACGACAGTACCGGCGGCGGTAGATTTTTTCTTGTCATAGACCCGCCTGAAATCCTTATTTTTTCTCAGCCGATACTGTTTTTTCAGCAAAAAAGCACCTTCGCACACAAAATTAAGGCCACGAATCGTGGCCTTATACGGTCAGTTTCTTTCTACCCTTCAGCCGCCTGCGCTTTAACACCGCGCGACCACCCTGACTTCGCATCCTGCTTAAAAATCCGTGTACCCGCTTATGTCTGCGGTTTTTGGGCTGATAAGTCCTTTTCATATCCTTCCCCCCTTTGGCGCGCTTCTCCTGCCGCATCCGCGAAAACTGGAGATATAAATGTATTATACGGCAATGCCCCCAGCCTGTCAAGCAAAAACGGGGAATCGCAAAATAAGCCAAAATTGGAAAATTATAAAAAAGACGGATCAAATTTCGTCGTTGAAGGGTTTGAAAAAATAAGAACTTCATGATATCATTAAAAAACGTACGCGGGAATTTTACCGCGGGAGTTTTGCCGCGGGCTTCGGCGCGGACTTCACCGCGAATCCCGCGCGGGATTTAAAAATAGATAAATCCGCCGATGGGCGATAAAAAGCAGCCGGGAGGAGGCCCATAGTGAACCGATTGATGAAAAACCTGGCGATTTACTTGTTGATTGTTTTATTGGTACTGGCAGCGATCAATGGTTTTCAAACAGAGGAGAAAGTTCCGGATCCCTTCGACGGTGATTACAACGCTTTCATGGACGCTTTGCGAGGCAATGAGATCGCTTCTGTGCGGGTGATACAAAGCGTTGACGTGCGAACGATCCGGGGCGAATTGCGGGACAAAAGCAAATTTGAGATCAACGGGCCGCCCGGCGACGGTGAGTTGACGGAAATGCTCAAGGAAAAGGATATCCCATATTATCAGGATCCCGTGCCCCAGGCCTCGGTCTGGTGGACGATAGCCTTAAATTTCCTGCCGGTGTTGCTGATGGTGGCCCTGATGATTTTTATGTTGCAGCAGACCCAGGGCGGCGGCGGTAAGGTGATGCAGTTCGGCAAAAGCCGGGCCAGGCTGCAAAGCGACGACAAGAAAAAGGTTACTTTCGCCGACGTGGCCGGTATAGACGAGGTTAAGGAAGAATTGCAGGAGGTCGTGGATTTTCTGAAAAATCCCGACAAGTTCATCGCTATCGGGGCGAAAATCCCCAAAGGCGTGCTGCTTTTCGGCTCTCCCGGCACAGGCAAGACCTTGCTGGCCCGAGCGGTAGCCGGTGAGGCCGGCGTGCCTTTCTTCAGCATCAGCGGCTCCGATTTTGTGGAAATGTTTGTGGGCGTCGGCGCTTCCCGGGTGCGGGATTTGTTTGATCAGGCCAAAAAGAGCTGTCCCTGTATCGTGTTTATTGACGAGATTGACGCCGTGGGGCGGCAAAGGGGCGCCGGTTTGGGCGGCGGCCACGATGAGCGGGAGCAGACGCTCAACCAATTGCTGGTGGAGATGGACGGATTTACGGTCAATGAGAGCATCATCATCATCGCCGCGACCAACCGTCCGGACATTTTGGATCCGGCTTTGCTGCGGCCGGGCCGTTTTGACCGGCAGGTGGTGGTGGACACACCGGATCTGGACGGCCGCAAGGCGATCCTGCAAGTGCACAGCAAAGGCAAGCCGCTGGACGGCGTGGATCTGTCGGTGCTGGCCCGCCGCACACCGGGCTTTACCGGGGCGGATTTGGCCAATTTGATGAATGAGGCGGCGTTGCTGGCCGCCCGGCGCAACAAGAAAAAGATTTCCATGCAGGAATGCGAGGAAGCCATTGAGCGGGTGATCGCCGGCCCGGAAAAGAAAAATCGCAAAATTACGGCTTATGAGCAAAAGCTGGTGGCCTATCATGAATCCGGGCATACCTTGGTGGCGGCGCTGCTGGCTCATACGGATCCGATTCACAAGGTCTCTATCATACCCAGGGGCAGGGCCGGCGGCTACACCCTGATGCTGCCCGAGCGGGATCGCAGCTATATACCCCGCAGCAAGCTGGTGGATGATGTAAAAACACTGCTGGGCGGCCGGATCGCGGAGAACCTGATTTTGGACGAGATCAGCACCGGGGCTACCAATGATTTGGAGCGGGCCTCCAAAATCATTCGGAAAATGATTACGGAGTATGGCATGTCGGAGGCGCTGGGGCCGTTGACTTACGGCACCAAGCAGGAGCAGGTCTTTTTGGGCCGGGATTTCAGCCAAAACCGGGATTATTCCGAGGCTATCGCCGAGGCTATTGATAAGGAAGCCCGCCGTTTGATGAACGAGTGCTATCAGGTGGCGGAGTCAATCCTGAAAGAAAACATTGAGGTACTGCATACGCTGGCCAAGGGCCTGATCGAGAAGGAAACCCTCAACGCGGCGGAGGTCAAGGAGATTTTGGCCGCGGCGGGCCTGAAAAAGCCGGATACCCCCTGGGGCCGGCTGGAAAAGAAATGGGCGGATGAGGACGCGGCGGCGGCGGACAAGTCGGCGGAAAAAGCCAGAACTCAGGCGGGCGACGCCGCGGCGGCGGGAGCGAGGGCGACGGGATCGGAAGCGGGCGAGGCGGCCGGCGGGGGCGGGACTCAGGCGCCGGACGTTGACGCGGCCCAAGCGCCGGGCGCCACCCAAGCCCAAGCGCCAGACGCCGACGCGGCCCAGGCGCCGGACGCCGACACTGACGCGGGCGCGGAATGACGCGAAACACGCGCCCGGTTGGCGCGCAAGGAAAAGCCGCCTATCCTGGCGGCCTTTCCTCTTTTTCATTATGAAGTCAAATCAAATCGGCGCGCTACAGGCGCGGCCCTGTCTTATGCCTGCTCGGGCGACTCCCACAGCACCAGCTTTTGCCCGATGGATTTCTTGCGGGCGTTTTCCAGCACCTCATAGCCCCAGGCCACATCATAAACCGCCATGCCGCAGGTGACAAAAATTATCCGGTCGTCCTCGCTTTGCCGCCCCGGCTTGGTGCCCAGAATAACGTCGCCGATGCTGGTTCCCTGATTGAGAGGCGGCAACTTGCCCTGGTCGATTAAACTGTATATCGGCCCGCCGATCACCCCGGCGTAATAGCCTTCCTTGTCGCCTGACGAGATGGCGTCCTCCACATATGCTTCCTGGAGTTTGGTGTTGTCGAAGACGATTTTTGTCCCTGTCCAAAGGGCCTCATCGCCCTTGGCCGGGCCGGTGAGCATCAGCAGGCTGCCCTTTTGGAGCCAGGAGCTTTCCAGATGCAGGGGTTTCAGCCGGGAAGCCGCCACGGAAATGACCTCGCCGGCCCGCACCACCCCGGCCAAATCATCGGAAGCCTCGGTCTCCGCGCCTGTGGTCTCTTTGACCCAAGCGGCAAATTCCTGGGCCTTGTTGAGGAACAGGTCAAAACAAATCACTTTTCTCAGCTTTTTCATCTGAGTGGCGATCGCGGTCATACACGCCTTGTTGATAGCGCCGCAGCCGATTACGGCGCAGACCTCCGGATCTTTTTTCGCCAAATGGCGCGCGGCCACGCCCGGCACGGCGCCGGTGCGGGCGGCGCTGATCAGGTTGGCGGATAAAAGGCCCAGCGGCTCTCCCGTATCCTTGTCATTGAGCATCAGTGTAAGCACCGAGCGGGGCAACCCCTTCTCCGTATTGGCGGCGTTGGATCCATACCATTTGTTGCCGCAAACATCGAAGCGCCCACCCAGATAAGCGGGCATGGCGGCGAAACGCCTGTCCGGCCCGGCCACCGGCATATTGGGGAAAGGCGTCTCCTTGGGGAAAATGATCGTCATGCCATGATTGTTGTGGTTGGCGCCGCCCATCAGGTAGTCTCCCTGGCTAACTAGTTTGAATACCTCCTCCAGCACGTCCACGCTGCGGGCGGCGTCCAAAACCCCCGCGGCGATAGTGTCCGGCTCGGACAGATACAAAAATTCCGTGCGTTTTCCCATGGTTTTTCTCTCCTCCTCTATTTTTTTATTTCAACGTTCTTGGCGGGAAGCTGCTTAAAAAATTTTTGCCCCAGACCGCGAGATCCGCTCAACAAAGCCGCGAGGATCCGCTCGGAACTGTTAAAAGCGCAGAAGCGGGGAAATATCGGCCATCTTGCAGCCCGGTGAAAGCTCGCAGGCTCGCATCAGGAAATTCAGCTTGGTGATCCGCTCGCCGGAGCGGGGCGCCCCGTTTTTGATCAGCGCCAGATCCAGCCCGACGGAGAGATCCATCACGATGTCGTCCACTACGCCGCCGGAGCGGCCGGAGGTGATGGACAAAAGCCCGCGCTCCGCCGCGAAACGGTGGGTATCCAGCGCCTCCGTCAAGGTGCCGGCCTGATTGGGCTTCAGGATAAAGCCGTCTATCGCCTCGCTCTCATAAGCCCGACGCAGGCGGTCGGTATTGGAGACAATCAGATCGTCGCCGATGATCAGGGTTTTGCCGATCCGCTCTTTGGCTTTGGGATAATTCTCCCAATCGTTCTCGTCCAGCAGATCCTCCACAAAAACTAAAGGATATTTCTCGCTCAACCCTTTGACGTAATCAATCTGAGCCTGAGCCGACACACGCTCGCCCAGCAAAAGGTAGGAGCCGCTTTCCCGGTCGTACATCTCGCTGGCGGCGCAGTCCAGGGCGAAAGCGACTTTGTCGGCGTAACCGCAGTCCGCCGCCGCCTCGGCCATCAGGCCCAGCACGACGGCCGGATCGTCGCTGGGCGCCGCCCAGCCATAAGAGCCGGCTACCGCCGGCGGCCCGCCCAAATAGGCGCTCAGTGTCTTTTCCAGCCGCTGAAAGCATTTTACGGCGATCTCCACCGCCTCATAAATGCTGGCGGCCTTGTACGGCACCAGGATAAACTCGTTGAAGGGCTGTATGATCTTGCCACCGCGGCCGCCGTTGATCACGTTGAAGGTGGGGACGGGCACCGTTTTGAGAGGGCCGGCGGCCGCGCCGGCCCTCCCAGCGCCCGCCGGGCCGGCGGCCTGGTCAGCGCCAGTCGCGCCACCCGCGCCAGGGCAGCCACCCTCCGCGGCCGCGGCCTTGCCGGCGGCCCGGCCTGAGCCGGCCGGCCACCGCCCGCGCAAATACTGATACACCGGCATGTCCGCCACCGCCGCCGCCGCGCGCAGACAGGCGATAGATACACTGGCGATGGCGTTGCCGCCCAGCTTTCTTTTATCCGGCGTACCGTCCAGAGCGATCATCCGCTCGTCTATGGCCCGCTGATCGGAGACATCCATACCGACAATCGCCGGCCCGATGATGGCATTGACGTTTTCCACCGCCTTGTGGACGCTCAGGCCGCCGTATTCCCCCGGCTCCCCGTCCCGTAGCACAAACGCCTCATGCATCCCCACAGAAGTCCCCGTAGGCGCGCTGCCCCTGCCTAAAACACCTGTATCAGCCCAAATATCCACCTCGACCATGGGCCGGCATTTGCAGTCAATCAGCTGCCTCGCTCGCGCGCTTTTGATCTTCGCCACAACGCGTCCTCCCCTCGCCATGTATCTCACCTTATATCTTATCATGTCTATAGTCATGATTCGTTAGTGTTTATCAGTGTTTGCTGGGCACGTACATCACATTAAAATCGCACAAATTGGTGCCCGTATTGCCCGTAAATACCGCATCCCCCAAATCCCGCAGCGCCTCAAAGCAGGCGTGGCCCCGCAACGCGCCGTGGAGATCGACGCCCTTGTCCCTGGCCGCCCGCCCGGTCTGGGAGTCGGTAATGCCGCCGGCCACATCGGTCGTGCCGTCGGTGCCCTCGGAATCGATACTGAGCAGGCAGGCTCCCGGCGCGCTGGCCGCGGCCAGGGCGAAGCCTACCGTTTCCTCCTGGGAGGGGCCGCCGTGCCCGGTGATCTCGCTGTCGTCCGGAATCTTTGTCGTCGCCTCACCGGAGGCCACCAGCACGCAGGGCGCCGGGATCGGGTTGCCGTAAGACTGTATCTCTCTGGCCACGCTGGCCAGCACCGCTCCCACATCCCGGCTCTCCCCCTGCAAAAAGGAGGTCAGGATCAGCGCCGGTATCCCCATCTCCGCCGCGATCTCCTTCGCGTAGCGGCAGGAATCCGGCAGGGTATTGATGAGATAATAGGTATTTTGCGGGAAGGCCTTGGGGGTCTCGCCTTCCGGCCCGACCCGCGTCAGATAATCCACCACATTGGCGGGCAATTTATCCGCTACGTCGTAATCCCGGATCACCCGGCGGGCGTCGTCCAGCGTGGTCTGATCCGGCCCGAAAGGGGTAGCCCGATAATTTTTGTAAGGAACGCCAATGTCCCCTGTGGGAGGCGAGCCTACGCCGTCGCTGATACCCAGGCCGATCAACTCGGCCCCCCGCCCGGCGATCCGCTTGGCCAGCATACCGCCGTTGAATTGGGAAATATGCCGCCGAATAGCGTTGATCTCAAAAAT
>JAISDE010000001.1 GCA_031265035.1 Peptococcaceae bacterium
ATGACGAGACGATTTATCTCGTTTATCTCAATTTAGAGAACCCGCTGAATCTCAAGGCGGTCTTGTTCGCCGGCATTTTGATCGGCGCTTTGGGGGCCATGCTGGACACGGCGGTGTCCATAGCGTCCGCTTTGATGGAGGTTTACGAAACGGCTGAGCGGCCGTCCTTTTGCGTTTTGCTGCGATCGGGGCTGAATATCGGCGGCGATACTATGGGCACTATGACCAGTACGCTGATTTTGGCTTATATGGGCGGCTCTTTGTCGCTGGTGCTGATCCTGATAGTTTACAGCAATTCCCTGCTGGAGCTGTTCAACCGGGAGATGATCGTGGTGGAGATTTTGCAATCCTTGGCCGGCAGCATGGGCTTGCTGGCGGCGACGCCGCTGACCGCCCTGGCCGCCGCGTACATTTATACCAGGCGTAATACCAGGCGTAATATCAGGCGTAATGTTTAACGCGATACCAGGCGTAATGTTCAGCGTAATATTAGCGCGATATGGCGTAATATTTAACGAGGAGGGACGGGCATGTCGATTGTCGCCGCTTACGCGGTACCACACCCACCCCTGATTTTGCCGGAAGTGGGCCGGGGACAGGAGAAGGGCATCCAGGCCACGATTGACGCTTATCGCCGGGCGGCGGCGGATTTCGCGCTTAGGCGGCCGGAGACGGTGGTGTTGATCTCGCCTCATGCCCAGATGTACGCCGATTATTTTCATATCGCGCCGGGGGCGGCGGCCGGGGGGGATATGAGGGCTTTTGGCGCCCGGCAGCCGCGAACCGAGGCTCTTTATGATCAGGAGTTTGTCGCCGCTCTCGCCGATGTCGCCAAGGAGCGGGGGCTGCCGGCCGGTACCTTGGGCGAGAAGCGGTCGGAGCTGGATCACGGGACGGTGGTGCCTTTGCGGTTTTTTCAGGCGGGCTACAGTGATTTTCGCCTGGCGCTATTGGGCCTGTCCGGCCTTTCCGCCCTGGAGCATTATCGATTGGGGCAATGCCTGGCCGAGACGGCGGAGCGTTTGGGCCGCCGGACGGCGGTGATCGCCAGCGGCGATTTGTCTCATAAGCTGAAAGCGGACGGGCCTTATGGCTTCGCGCCGGCGGGGCCGGAGTTTGATCAAAAGGTTATGGCGGCTTTGGGGGCCGGGGATTTTCAGGCGCTGCTGGGGCTTGATCCCGATCTTTGTGAGGCTGCCGCCGAGTGCGGGCTGCGGGCCTTTCAGATCATGGCCGGCGCCTTGGACGGCCGGGCGGTAGAGGCCGCCAGGCTGTCCTACGAGGGGCCTTTTGGCGTGGGCTACGGCGTCTGTGTTTTTATCCCCGGCGAGGCGGCGCCGGATCGCCGCTTTGGCCGGATGTATCAGGTGGAGGCGGCGGAGCGGATAGCGGGCCTGCGGCGGCGAGAGGATTTGTATGTGGCGTTGGCTCGCTACTCCCTGGAGCGATATGTGGAGTGGCGGGAGAAAGTCCGGCGGCGGGAGGATCTGCCGGCTGAGCTGAGCCGGGAGTTGGCGGCGCCGGCAAATCAGGCGCTGACCCAAAGCCGGGCGGGGGCTTTTGTGAGCTTGCGCAAGGAGGGGCGGTTGCGGGGCTGCATCGGCACCATTGAGCCGACCAAGCCCAGTTTGTTGGAGGAAATCCTGACGAACGCGGTCAGCGCCGGGGCGAGGGATCCCCGCTTCCCGCCGGTGACGGCGGCGGAGTTGGGCGAGTTGGTGTATCATGTGGATGTGCTGGGCCCGCCGGAGCCGATAGCGGGCATGGCGGCGCTGGATGTACGGCGCTATGGCGTGATCGTCAGCGCCGGCGGGCGGCGGGGGTTGCTGCTGCCGGATTTGGCGGGGGTGGATACGCCGGCCCGGCAGGTGGAGATCGCGCTGGAGAAGGCGGGGATCAGGCCGGGGGAGGCTTATCGCATGGAGCGGTTTGAGGTGACGCGGCACCAATGAGCGGCGAGACGGGGCGAGACGGAGCGGGCGCCGGTGTGGGGGCGGGCGCTGGCGTGGGCGCGGGCGCTGATGCTGGCGCCGGTGTGGGAGCCGGCGATGGTGCTGGCGTGGGCGCTGGTGTGGGGGCGGGCGCTGGCGCGGGCGCTGGTGCCGGCGCTGGCGCGGGCGCCGTTCAGCCTGAGGCGAGGCGGCCGGGTTTGGCGGTGTGCGGCATTTGCCCGCGGCATTGTCGTCTGGCGCCTGGCGAGGTGGGCCACTGCCGGGGTCGGGCCAACCGGGCGGGGAAGATCGTCTGTGAGAATTACGGCTTCGTCACCGGGTTAGCCCTTGATCCGATTGAGAAAAAGCCCCTGTATCACTTTTTCCCCGGCCGCTTTATCCTGTCGGTGGGCAGCTATGGCTGCAATTTGCGCTGCCCCTTTTGCCAAAACAGCCATATCGCCATGGCGGGCGCGGAAATTCGCCGCTCGGCGAAGGGCGGCGAGGTATTCAGCCCGGCGGAATTGGTCGCTTTGGCCCAGGGGCGGCGGGAGAATATCGGCCTGGCCTACACCTACAACGAGCCTTTGATCGGCTACGAGTTTGTCCGGGATTGCGCCCGGCTGGCCAATCAGGCCGGCCTGCGCAATGTCCTGGTGACCAACGGCATGATTTGCCGGGAGCCGCTGCTGGCCCTGCTGCCGGATATTCACGCTATGAATATTGATTTGAAAGGTTTTACCGGCCGGTTTTATGACTGGGTGGGCGGTAGCCTGGAGACGGTAAAGGAGACGATTCGCCTGGCGGCGGCCGCCTGTCATGTGGAGGTGACGACGCTGATCGTGCCGGGGGAAAACGACAGCGCCGCCGAGATCGGGGAGCTGGCCGGTTGGCTGGCCAGCGTAAGCCCGACGATTCCGTTGCATATTACCTGCTTTTTTCCCCGCTGGCAGCTGACGGATCGGCCGCCGACGCCGGTGGCGACCGTCTACAGACTGGCTAGGACAGCCCGGCGTTATTTGCGCTATGTGCATGAGGGCAACTGTTTTTAGCGCGGCTCGCGAAGGAGGGTCTATTCTGAGTAAATTTGGCGATTCTGAGAAGCGATGCTGAAACGCCTGGACAATCCTAAAAACGCCGAGGCGGCTCACGATTAAAAAAGTGAGCCGTTTTTTTATGTCATAAAAGCGGCGACAGGAGCGGCAACGGGCGATATTGGCGACGATAGGCGCGGCAATTATGAGAGAGAAGGGGCAGAATCAATTATGACTATCTATGGCTATGTACGCGTATCCAGCGCCGACCAAAATGAGGACAGGCAGATGCTGGCTATGGGCGAGCTCAAAATACCGCCCGCCCGGATCTTCATTGACAAGATGAGCGGCAAAAATTTTGATCGCCCCCAATATCAGGCGCTGCTGAGGAGGCTGCGGCCCAATGACCTGATTTATATCAAGAGCATTGACCGCCTGGGCCGCGACTATGACGAGATACAGAGCCAATGGCGGGTGCTCACGAAAGAGCGGGGCGCGGACATCGCCGTCATTGATATGCCGCTCCTGGATACCCGGCTGAATAAAGACCTGATGGGGACGTTCATCGCTGATTTGGTTCTGCAAATCCTCTCGTTCGTGGCCCAGAGCGAGCGGGAGAGCATCAGGCAGCGGCAGGCTGAGGGCATAGCCGCCGCCAGGGCCCGGGGCGTGAGGTTTGGACGGCCGATAAAAAGGCCGCCCGATAATTTCGCCAGGCTCGTCCGGGAGTGGGAGCGGGGCCAATTGGCCCTGGGGAAAATTTTGACGCGAACAGGGCTAAAGGAGGCCACATTTTACAACCGCTTGCGGGAGCACCGCGCGGCGAAAAGAAAAGGAAATTTTTGATCGGTCAGGCACATTATGGCTATGCGAATTTTACAACGGGAAACAGTCATTATTCCGCAATTCGAGATGTTCGTCCCATGCCTGTTGTGAATGACTTCCGCAGTCAACGGAAATTATAAAATTTGCTCCTGTAACCGTTCGTTCGTATAATGGTGCCATAGAAAACGGGCAAGGATATGAAAGGCTCGCGAAATGATTGAGGGCAGCAATTTGCGGCAGCAAAAACTCTTGCGACAGCTTTTGGAGACAAGCGGTTGGGTCACCGGCGCCGATATTTCCGTCGCCCTTGGCGTGTCCGACAGAACGGTGCGCAGCGATGTCAGCGCGCTTAATGTTATTTTGCGCTCATATACCGCCGATACCGCCGAGATCGTTTCCAGGCGCGGCAGGGGGTATCGGCTCAATGCCGCGGAGCGCCCGATTCTCGAAAAGGCGCTGGGGGAACGCTTGTCGGAAGGGGACAACAAAGGGGACAGCAGCAGAGATGAGCGGGTTCGCCGGATTTTGCTGATGCTGCTCATGGCCAGGCAACCACTGCGACTGGACGACTTGGAGGACGCTTTTTACATTAGCAGATCCACTCTTGAGATCGATCTGAAAAGTATCAAGACGATGCTAGCGACCTTCTACCCGGCGTTGCAGTTGCGTCGCGGCGGCGGGAAAATAAATCTGCCCGGCTCGGAGTTTGCCGCCCGGGGTCTGCTGCGCAAGATGCTTTTGATGGATTACGACGCGCGAAAGCGCCGCCTGAACGGCGGGCGGGATGAGTTCTACAGCCGCGACGCTTTCTACCGCAATTTGGCAGTCGTCACGGGGGCGATTGAGGACGGCGGCCTTTATATGAACGATGAGAACGCGGCGGATATCGCGGCCTATCTGACAATCGCCGATCGGCGTATCCGGGAGGGCAGGTACATCACTGTAGTTGATTGCGCGCAAGGTCATTTGGAGCGGGCGGTCACAGAGTTGGCGGAGACTTTATACACCGCGGCGCTACCGGGGCGCGAGCAGGACATGCCTTACCGCGGGCTGGAGGTTCACCAGCTGGCCGCGCAGCTTTCTTTCATCAACCTATTTAAGCCCAAGGTCATCACAAAAGAGCAGTTGATAAGGGATTCTGCCCCGCAGGTAATAAATATCGTGGACGCTCTCCTGACCAATATAGAGGATGATTTCAACCTTGATTTGCGGGGCGACGAGGATTTGTTTGTCAGCCTGACACTGCACCTCAAGGTTTTGATTAACAGGGTACGGCACCGGCAGGTCGAGGTCAGCCCTATCCTGAAAATCATGAAGCGGGATTATCCGTTTATCTTTGAGTTGTCGCTGCATCTGTACGAGTTATTTAAGAGTTATCTGGATTTGCGGCTGACCGAGAGCGAGATCAGCTATGTGGCGGCCCATATCGCCGCCGCAATTGAGCGCAAAGGTTATTCCTGCGAGAGAGCGCCCATCCGCGTCGCGCTGATCAGCCACTTGGGCGCCGGTTACTCCAACCTGCTGGTCTCCAAGCTGCGAACCGAATACGGCGACAGTCTGGAGGTACTGGGTCCTTATCCCCTCTTTCGCTGGGCGGAGGCCGCCGAGAGCCGCCCCGCGCTGTTGCTGACTACCTCGGAGCTTACCGGGCAGCCCGCCGATATCCCGGCGCTGCAAATTGAGGCCGGGTTCCCGGACGCCAGCCGGCGAGCCCTGGACGTTAGGCTGCGCGCGATCAGAAAAGAACGGGTGGACGCGCCTTACGCCTATGACGACGTTATCGGCATATTTCGCCCGGAGTTGTTTTTCGCGGGCAGGGAAACGCCAAATTACCAAGAAGGCGTCAGCTTTTTGTGTGGCGCCATGGGTAGGCTTGGCCTTGTGCCGCCGGAGTTTGAGGCGCTGACGCTGGAGCGGGAGGAAGTAACCTCCACGCTACTGGCCAACGGTATCATGATTCCCCACCCGATTCGGGCCTGCGCCTACAAAACGGCTATAGCCGCCTTGATACCCCGAGAGCCGATTCCCTGGGGCGATCAAGAGGCGCGGCTGATTTTCCTGATTGCCGTGCGCCCCGGGGAAAAGAGGTGCCTGAAAGGCTTTTTTGATCTGGTCAGCGGGTTGATGGACGACGGGGCGGCGGCGCTTGGGCTGACTAAATTGACCCGATATGAGGATTTTATCTCATACATTCAAAATACGCGAAAACGGAGGAACTCAACTTGATATCGACAGATAATATTTATCTGGATCTGGAATTAGCTGATTACAAAAGCGTTTTATCCACCGTCGCGAGGCTCTTGCGCGACAAAGGTTATGTCACGAAAGAATTTGAGGCGGCGCTGTTGAGCCGCGAGGAACTAAGCCCTACCGGCGTGCCGGCCTCGCCCATCGGGGTGGCGCTGCCGCACACCAATCCGCAATACGTCATCAAGCCGTGCGTCATCATCGTACGATTGAAGCGGCCTGTCCTCTTTCGGGAAATGGGTAACCCCTCCAAAGAGGTGGAGGCGAAATATATTTTTGGCCTCGCTTTTTTGGACGGGAAGGAGCAGGCGCCGCTTTTATCAAGAATCATCTCGATGGTAATTGACGCCGAGGCGATGGAAAAACTTGAGATGGCGACTACCAGCGAGGAGGTGTATAACGTAGCGTCCGCGTACATATGAGCCGTTATTTTCCAAAGAAAGAGAACGGGTATTTTGAAGGAGGGAAAAAGCATGAAAACTTACAGGGTTCTTTCTGTGTGTGGGAGTGGTATCGCCACATCAACTCTGGTGGCGCGGCGCCTGACTGACGGTCTGTCCGAGCGGGGCATAGCGTCCGTCAGTGTCGTGGAATGCAATGTGCAAGAGGCGTCGGGGCAAATAGCCGGCATAAGGCCGGACGCGGTGATTTCCACAACGGCTCTGGACGCGGTGGAATTGGGGGGGATTAGAAGCTTTAACGGTATACCGATCTTGATGAATCAAAACGCGGCGGCGCTTTATGATGAGATAGCTGAGCATTTGAGATCTTTATAATACGGAGCATTTGAGGTCTTTATAATACGGATCATATTAAACAGGAGGGGGATATTATGGCGATTATTCAGACTATTCTAGATCTTTGCGCGTCAGTGATGATGCCAATCATCATCACCATTC